>JBHIEA010000373.1:0-1501 GCA_046760365.1 bacterium | reverse complement strand
ACCTGTGATAGACATGATGTAGGAGGCTATTCTTTTCCCTTTCATCTTCAAACCCAGAGTTCCGCTATTTTCATTTACGATGGCTATCCGGGAGGAGTAGGGCTGGCGGAGGAGGCCTTCCCCAGAGCTAAAGATCTTTTTCAGACTACGCTTAATTTGATCCAAGACTGTCCTTGCGAGAAAGGATGCCCCTCCTGTTGTCAGTCACCAAAATGTGGGAGCGGTAATAGACCTTTGGATAAAAGGGGAGCTATTTTGCTTTTGAAATCTCTGTTATCATCTAAACCAAAGGCTGTAAGTGAAGAACTGACGGAGGCGCCTCTGTTCTCCAAACCAAAAACTCCTCAGGGAAAACCTGCCTACAGTCTCGAAGACATTGTCTTCTTTGATCTCGAGACCCAGAAAAGTGCTGAAGAAGTAGGAGGATGGGAAAATAAGAGAGCGATGAGGCTCTCGGTTGCGGTGACCCATAACCTGAGAAAGGGTAAATTCGAGGTGTTTACCGAAGATAACGTAGGGGAGCTTTTGCAGGAGCTTTTAGTGGCGAATCTGATAATAGGCTTCAATATCAAAAGATTTGACTACGCGGTACTTTCCCGCTATACCCCTTTTGATTTGGAAAAAGTCCCCACCCTTGACATTCTGGAAGTTGTGAAGAAGCATTTAGGTTTTCGTTTGAGTCTGGATCATCTATCTCAAAGTACTCTGGGATATGGGAAGACTGGAACTGGCCTGGATGCTCTACGCTGGTTTAGAGAAGGCAGGATGGATAAACTCACCGAGTACTGCAAACATGATGTAAAGATAGTTAAAGAGCTCTATGAGTATGGCAGAGAACATGGATATCTTCTCTTTAAGGATAGGAATGAAAGAACTTTGAGAATTCCGGTGAGCTGGAAATAAGAAAGAAAATCCCTTCTAGGGTCCATCATACCTGTGGCTAGCGTGATTCGATTGGGTCGTTCCTCCGAAGCCGGCCGGTCTCGCTGTCATTCGCTTCGCTCACTAAGGGTGCTCACCGTCTCGCACCCGTTACTACCCACGCGCTCCTTATTCGTCGCGCAGTAACTATCCACCGGATGCGCTCGACTCGGCTTCGAATCCCTTCGTGTAACCCAAGTAGCCTGCTTTTCTTTCTTATAGTGAGAGAAGCATATTTTTAGGCTGGCGGAGAGGGAGGGATTCGAACCCTCGAAGCACCTTTAAGGGCACTTAATCGCTTAGCAGGCGACCGCTTTCGACCACTCAGCCACCTCTCCAGTTTGCCTGGTGCGCTTGGGGGGACTCGAACCCCCAATCTCCGGATCCGCAATCCGGCGCTCTATCCAATTGAACTACAAGCGCAAGTCTTAAAAAGTTCAATTGAGAAGTTTCTCTATTCGTTAGTTTCAGCTGTGCCATGAGAGTTGGTTCTTAGCCTGCAAGTCTATTTTGTTTTTGATGTGGCAAAGAATGCTTTCCTTAATATAACAAAAAATCCCTTATTGTCAATTTTTTAGGC
>JBHIEA010000372.1:0-1509 GCA_046760365.1 bacterium | reverse complement strand
GGAAATTTGAAGGATATCAGTTTAAGAGCCCTGGAGGTCTTAAAAAAGGTGAGCCTCATTGCTGCCGAAGATACCAGACACACCCGTAAACTTTTGTCCCATTATGATATTCACACCTCTTTAACCAGCTTTTATGAGCATAATCAGCGGCAAAAAATTCCCTATTTAATCAAAAAGCTAACCACAGGAGAAGATATTGCTTTGGTGAGTAAAGCAGGGATGCCAGGAATCTCAGATCCCGGTTATTATTTGATAAATAAAGCGGTAAAGGAGAGAATTGAGGTTATTCCCATTCCTGGCCCGACTGCCTTGACCCTTGGTCTGGTGACCTCGGGTCTTCCTACTCAGAGCTTTGTCTTTGAGGGATTTCTAGGAAGAAAGAAGGTTGAATGGTTAAAGAAACTAAATCGATTAAAAGAGGAGGAAAGAACCATTGTCATCTATGAGGCTCCTCACAGGTTAAGGAAGATTTTGCCAGAGATTCGAAGGATTTTGGGAGATCGCCAGATAGCGGTGGCCAGGGAACTCACCAAAAAATTTGAGGAAATAATAAGAGGGAGGATAAGTGAAATAGAGGCTATCTTTAAGCAGAAGGAACCCCGGGGAGAGTTCACCTTAGTCATTAAAGGTAAATCTTCCACTATGACTTGATTACATTCATCAGTTCTCGTTGGACGAGTGAAGGAGAATAAATTCATTTAAGAACATGAAAAGATTCTTTTCTCTAGTTGTGGGAGAAACGATGCTCTTCTTTCTTTTTCTTATTCCGGCACCCAGCCAAGCTGGTTTAAATCTAGGAATATTCACTGGCTACTACCTTCCCAGCTTTGGGAAAATCAATCGACAATTGGTACGGTATTATAACAATGTCTACGGAACAAATTTGAAACTGAGAGATGATTTTGTCTCGGGAGTCCAGATTGAACTTGAATTTCCTACAGGATTTAAGATCCGGGTTGAAAGGTTCTCTTTCAAAGCAATTACCAAGGACTCTTATACGGTTGATTCTGCTCCTTATCGCCAGGAAGTTGATTACGGAAGGAAAGCATCTGCTAACCCCTTTTTCATGAGTGGAATCTGGGATGTTTCTTTAGAAGAGAATTTCTCTCTTTACCTAGGATGTGGGATTGGGGTCTTTCCTACCTACGTGAGGCTCTTTAGAACCACCAAATACTACTCTGGATCCACTCCGGTCAGCGAAGAATCATGGGCAAATTGGCAGCATAGCGACTATATAGGCTTTCAGTATCTAGGGGGATTTCGATATACCTTTAAGGGTGGGTTAACTCTATCTGGAGAAATGAAGTTTTTAGCGGCGACAGCGACCGATTTAGATGAGCTATCAACTAGTGTAAACTGGGACGGTCCACTTTTTTCTCTGACTGCTAGTTATCGATTCTAGGGAACTTCCGAACTGTCTCTCACAGCTTCCATTGAGAATGCGATAGTCAATTGAGTAACTGTTCAAAATTTGGTGGGTAAATGCTTACCTGTTTCTAATTAACGGCA
>JBHIEA010000371.1:0-1513 GCA_046760365.1 bacterium | reverse complement strand
ATCAAGATGCCCACTGACACTTTACTCTATCACCTAACCCGGATGAACCATATGATCACCTCCTGTGTTGGATGTGGTCAATGTGAAAGTGCTTGTCCCAGCAATATTCCCTTACTCAAGATTTTTCGTAGCCTGGGGGATAAGGTCCAAAAGATATTTGATTATGTTCCTGGAAGAAAATTGGAAGAGGAACTTCCTCTGGCTACCTTTAAAGAAAATGAACTTAAAGAGATAGGAGGAGAATAAGATGGCTGAAGAAAAGATTATCTCAGTCAGCGAACTTGATTCCAACTTCAAGTATGAGATTGCTAAGGAACCCGGCGGAGAGAACATCATGCGCTGTTTTGCCTGTGGAACTTGTCCTGCTGGCTGTCCGGTAAGAGAAATCGATGATAGATATGATCCCCGGAAAATAATTCGCATGGTTCTTCTGGGAATGAAGGAAAGGGTTCTTTCCAGTGACTTCATCTGGTTATGTTCTACCTGTTATACCTGCTATGAGCGTTGTCCTCAAGATGTGAGAATTACCGAGGTGATGAACGCCTTGAAGAATCTAGCGGCAAAGGAAGGTTATCTCCATCCTTCTTTTGCTAAACAGGCAGAGCTTGTAGAAATGCACGGAAGACTGTACGAGATAGATGAGTTTGATAACAAAAAAAGAGCCAGAATCGGCTTACCACCAATTATCATGAATAGTAAAGAGATAGAAGAGATCTTCAAGATGACCAGGATAGATAAACTAGTTGCATCCAAGGAAGGAGAATGAGATGAGGTATGCACTCTTTTTAGGTTGTACCATACCGGCGCGAGCCAGAAACTATGAACTTGCGGCTAGAAGAATTGCCCCAGAATTGGGTCTTGAACTCGTTGACATTGAAGAATTTGCCTGCTGTGGATTCCCTATAAAATCGGCAAATCGGGAGGCTTCACTACTTCTGGCAGCCAGAAATTTGAGTCTGGCTGAAAAACGAGGCTTGGACATCTGCACCCTTTGTAGCGCCTGCACCTCCATTCTTACTGAAACCAATAAAGAACTTAAGGAAAATAGTAAGTTAAGGGACTCCACCAATGATAAGCTGGGGAGAATAAATAGAAAATACGAAGGAAAGATTAGGGTGAGGCATTTTGCCAGGATACTCTACGAGGAGATTGGACCGGCTAAGATAAAGGAGAAAGTAAAGAAGGATCTAGGTGGAATTAAGATTGCCGCTCACTATGGTTGCCACTACTTAAAACCTTCCAAGATTTATGATCACTTTGATGATCCCGAAGATCCCCGGACCATGGACGAGCTGATTTCTGCCACCGGAGCAAGATTTATCCATTACGATTACAGAAAGCAATGCTGTGGGGGAGCGATACTGGCCGTGGATGAAACCCTTTCCTTGACTATGGCCAAGGAAAAAATTGAACATGTTAAGAGTGCCGGTGCCGATGCTTTTACCTTGGTCTGTCCCTTCTGCAATGTAATGTACGATGACAACCAGAGAAAGATTGAGTCAACCTTTAATGT
>JBHIEA010000370.1:0-1537 GCA_046760365.1 bacterium | reverse complement strand
CTTTTTTCCCCAATATAGGTCTTATCCCCGATGTTGTTAAATACCAGGGCCTCGCTGACTAAAAGAGACCCGGCCTCAGCTTTTTCGACAATGATATGGTCTATATTTACGTTAACCTTCTCGTCACTAGTAGTAGAGTCATAGACCGTCAGATTCAAAACTATGAGGCTCTGAGGCTCCTCAAAACTGACAGTATCGCTTAGGTATTCCCCTCCCTGATAATTTAAGGAAAGATAATAGGTATAGCCTTTACCAGTGGGTAAGTTTTTAAATTCAAAGCCACCGGAGGAGTTAGTTCGGGTAGACAATTTCTCAATTTCAGAGCCATCTTTACTCACGTGAAGAATGATCTCCTGATTTTTAACTTCACTACCAGATAAGGTTTTATTGGTAATAGTCCCTTTTATTAGCCCGTTGGCGGAGGCATTTGTTTCCGCTGTTAAATTCCCACCGCAAAAGATCAACAGTATTAGCCAACTTCCCAGGAGGAGGCTAAGCTTTTTACTCTTTTTTACCATTCTCCAGATCTCCTTGAGCTGCTTCTTTAATCCTCTATTTATCCTTTCTTCTTTCCTTATCGGCAGGTAAATCCTTTTTCTTGCGCAGCCTAAGCACCTCTAATTCAATCTCCTCTTCTATCGTTTTCTCTCTAACTTTTTCTTCCTTTACTCGGTCAGCTTTTTTGAGAAGGGAGACGGCGATGCTCTCGAGCTCAGAACGTAGTCCTTCATAGTCCTGCCGGGAAAGTTTCCCGGTCAGGTAATCAAATTCTAACTCCTTAAGGTTGGCGTAAACGGACTCCTTTTTTTGTACAAAATCTCGTAGTTCATTACTGGCTTTATTTTTCTTTGGAGTATTGCTTCTCCTTTTTATCAAAGGATAAACAATAAGTACCGCTGTCGCCAAACTAATGAAAACCATGAGGATCGCCGTCATTTTAGACCTTTTAATTCAAAAATCAAATTCTTCCAGTTCCTTTTTAAGTTTCTCGCTATATTTATCTTCCATTTCTGGAGGGTGAGTCTTTCTCGTCCCTTGTTGGCGGATCTTTCCCCGAAACACCCATTTGGTGAGGACAAGATAAACAATCCCTGCCCCTATACCAATGGCTACAAAAGGGGTAATCCAGGCCGTCAAGTTGAACCCCTTTTTAGTAGGAGCAGCGAGAACTTTTTCACCATATTGGACAACAAAGTACCCTATGATTTGATCTTTTGTCTCACCCTGGGCAATCTTTTCTGCTATTAACTCCTTCATCGGTTGGGCACATTCTTCCATCTCACACACTCCTAGCGTTTTACCACAGCCACAGACACAGATGAGGTCTCTAGCAACATCATCTACGGTAAGAGCTAAGGTTGAGGCAGCAAGAATAAACCCACACAAGAGAAAAGAGAGCAAGAGAAGGATTATTATCTTTTTAGATCTCATCCTTTATTAGTTCCCGAGCATAGGAGAAAGCTAACCGCTGGCGTTCCCTTTTATCCGGCCACATAACGACCATAGCTCCTCCGGCAAGTACGAATCCTCCTATCCA
>JBHIEA010000369.1:0-1541 GCA_046760365.1 bacterium | reverse complement strand
AAAAAGAGATGTCTTTCCTTCCTCATTTGGTCTCTCCTTTGATTATTCCTAATTCCTCCATTTGTTTGAGAGCAACGGCACAATCGCAATTAGCCAGAACAATACCACAACCACACTCACACTTCACCGCTTTTAGACGGGGGTCATCGGACAGTTGAGCCAGTCCCTTCATTTGGTGGATTGGTACAGGTTTTGTCTTTTGAGATTCCCTGAGCTCTCTTAATGCTTCATCAATATCCAGGGAAGATAGGTCTGGAACGGCAACCTTGGGAGCCCTTGGGGAAGCCAGTGATTGGGCAGGAGTAACCTCTGAGTTCCACCACAGCATCCCGGTTAGGCTAAAAACTGCGTACCACAAAAGAATAATGCAAGCAAGAAAGATTCCTATCCCTAAGGCCCACTTGGCAGACTCTCTCATCTTCCGAACCTCAGAACCTCTCAAGTATTCTGACTACTAATCTTGCTTCCCCTCTTCCTGTTTCAGGATCTTTACCTCTACTCTGCCGAACCTCAGGAACCTCTTCGCCTTAGCTCTTGATCCCACGATTTAGCCGTATTCTTACCTTTCCCATCCGGTCTTGCTTGCGCAGGATAAAATGAAATATCACCACGGAAAGAATTGTCACCACACTCATGGTCCTGGCTGTCGAAATGGCTAGACCAAAAAAGCTGAAGATTAATTGGTCTCCTCGGAGATTCTCGATGAAGAATCTACCCAATGAATAAAGGATAGCATACATGAGAAATAGCTCCCCCTCATATTTAACTCGGCGGTGGAAAGACCAAACTACGCCAAAGACTAGTAAATTCCAGGCCAATTGATATAACTGGGTAGGATGTAAGGAAATATGCTTGGGGGCGGAAGATAAAGGATGGGTGAAAGTCACCCCCCAGGGAAGATTGGTTGGTTTTCCATAAGCATCGCCATTGAAAAAACAGGCTACTCTTCCTACTGCTTGCCCCAAAATTATGGCAGGGGTAAGAGTATCGGCCAACCTCCAGAATCTTAGCTTATTCCGCCAACAAAACCAGATTCCGGCCAAAACCCCCCCTATTAACCCTCCATGAATGGCCAGTCCACCATCCCAGATCATGGAGATCTGGTATGGATTCTGAAGATAATAAGATAGATTAAAGAGGACATAGTACAGCCGTGCCCCCCCGACACCCACAGTTACAGCCAGAAAAATGAAGCTATCTATCTGCTGAAGCTGATAATCCTTTTCTTTTGCCTCTTTTCGTGCAAGCCACCAGGCAACCAGGAGAGCGAAAAGCACTATTACTCCATAGGTCCTTAGGGTAAATGATCCTAGTTTAAAAATGACTGGATACATTTTTGTTTCTCGACTTCCCATCGGTAGACGGGGCGGTGTTTCTTCGCCGCCCCGAAAACCTTACCTATCCTGGGTGAGCCTAACAGCCTCCTTTCTTTTCCATAGGCATGTACTTCATGGGGTCTGCTTCGAATTTTTCCTTGCAGGCCTCAGCACAAAAGTAGAAGGTCTTTCCCATATGCTCGGAAGTAGCTGCTGCCTCATCCT
>JBHIEA010000368.1:0-1544 GCA_046760365.1 bacterium | reverse complement strand
CCACACACATAATAAAGACCGTTGTAGAAAGAAATCCCTTTTGGGACCCAGTCTTTAAAAATATCCAAAATAGCCAATCTAAAGGTCCTCTCATCTATTGGCTTGGTATATACTCCTCTGGCTAGCTCCAGTGCCGAAGTGTAAACAAGATTTTTATTTCCCATAGATCTTAAAGCTGAGATGATCAAATCAGAACATTCGATAGCAATAGGATTAGTCAGGTCAGCCTGATGCTGGGTAGGATCTCCAGCTATTTTGTAGGCGCTGCCCCAACACCAGGGAACTCCTCTGAGAGCCTCCATGTATCTAATCAGCTTATTTTCATGGTTGGACAGCCTGCTGATTCGATGCACGGTGGGCTTGATGCCTTTATCATAGTCACTCACCGCAATGCCATGGGGCTGGGAGGGGTCTTCTTGGCCAGGAGAAGATATTATCTGGCTGTGGTAATTTGCCTCAGCTCTGAATCTAACTGTTCCTACTTCTTTTTTTGGATTAATCATCCAACCTTTTTGTGGTAGAGGTTCTTGTTCATATTCAATGACTGCAAATGCCCGAAACTTACCCTCATCGGGACCCTCGGTGAAGACGTTAGAATACCATTCGTACCCTGATTCTGGAAGAGATGGTTTCATTCTCGGCATAACCCTGTACCAGTTTATCTTTACATCACCCCAAAGTTCTTTCTTCCATCTCTTAAGCGATCCATCGGTAATGGTGTAATTTTTATTACCTATTTTTAACCTACCGGGTAGAGAATCGCCATATCCTAGGTAATGATTTCCTTGACTATCTTTTAGTACAGCAAAAAGATAGATGGGCTCATCATACCTAATGAGTTTATTGGTGTCATCAGGAGTATTATTCGAACCAGAAACAATGATGAGCTGGTCAAGAAAAGGCGGAGGTTCCGGCACCACCGATTTTTCATGCGACTTAACTGAGTAAGATGGTATTGACTGTGCCAATCTGGCAATGGTACTCTCGGGAAAATATGGTGTTGAGGCAAGAATTCCTTGGGCTGTCAGACTAATCTGAAAAATCACTAAACCCAAGACTAAAACCATAGCTTTAAATTTGTCCATCCTTTGAGACACTGAAGATTTTTGTTTGTATTAGGTTTATCTTATATTGAAGGTATTCAGATAATTCAGAAGCTAGCCTCATAATAGCAAAATTTTAAGGGAAAATCAAATGAAAGGAGTCTATAGTCCCAGGGAAAAGCTTAAGGCTGAGATGTGCTCGGTGTGTTTCCAATGGCTACCGCATAAGTTCTACTCTTATCTGTATACTGTGGCTCGGTAGATTTGTCCGCTGGGGGCCTTCATGATACATGAAGGCCTGAAGGAGAACTTATGCGTTAGAGCTCATAGACCCGCCTTTATCGCGGCTGAGATATGGAAAACACCTCGCCGGGCAGCAAAAAGATAAGGATTTTCAGGAAACTGGAGGAGAGAATGGTTGATTTTTCTCCTAATTATCCTATTATAAATAGGTCTTCACGAAATTCTAAACCCGCATAAATAAAGGGTTTCAAAGAGTAC
>JBHIEA010000367.1:0-1544 GCA_046760365.1 bacterium | reverse complement strand
GAAATTCTCCCTAAATTAAGCTACCCCACGACATAAAAAGACGTGTCCGGACATCATGCCAAAGCCCTTATCATTACTGCTTATTCGGTAAGATGATCAAAAAGTGTAGGATAGTCCAATAACCAAATAAAGGGAAGAAAATTAAAGGTCTGAGTAATTAACGCTCTCTTCCAGGCATTGCGTAGTTTAAAGTAAAAAGAGTATAGTTTGATTTGACTGATAATTCCTGTTGGAGAATTTGACAATTACCTCCAAAAGAGGATAATCGTATATTCAGATACAAACTATGTTTCATGCTGCAAGAGCAGTTCTTTAACCTTTTCCTTTCAATCTAAAGCCCTTATTTTGCCCTTCAATTTTCTATTTCCCACGAATTTTTATTTTTTAGAGAATTTAGCCTGGTTTACAGGTGCTCAATAAAAAGGTAAGATTCTTAAGGAGCGAATCTTGGTGGAGGCACCAGAAAAGTTTCCCAAGTGGGAATTTAGGTTGGCCACCTGAACCCCATAATAAAATGATGGTGGGTACTTCGTTAAAAGAATGAGTTTTGAGAGTAGTCCCAGAAGACTTAATCCGAAAATGGGTATACCCCGGCTAAACTTGGTGCTTTTTCTGGCCACCCTTGGCACAACTTTGGGAGCAGGCTATCTGCAGTCGCTTTCCCTGGTGAGGCTGGGAGTACTTGAGAGCGCATGGTATGGAGCAATAGCGTTCTGCCTGGGAATTTTGGGGATTGTGGGCTCTCATGAGATGGGCCACAAGCTCATGGCAAATAGAAGGGGAATAGAGGCTAGCTTTCCTTATTTTCTTCCTGCTCCAACCTTGATCGGGACCTTTGGGGCAGTAATCCGGATGAGAACGCGTCCTGAAAATAGAAATTCACTTTTTGATGTGGGAGCTGCTGGACCCATTGGAGGGATGTTGGTGGTGATTCCGGTTACCATATTAGGGCTCCTCTGGTCATTTCCAGTGCCGGCTGAGTCAGTTGAAGGAATATCACTATCTGAGCCCCTCCTGTTTCAATGGTTAGGGAACTGGCTGGTCAGCCTGCCCTCAGGGAGTGTACTTTTACTCCATCCTTTAGCCTTTGCCGGATGGGTAGGAATGCTGATAACCATGCTGAATCTAATGCCAGTAGGAATGCTTGATGGTGGTCACATAAGTAGGGCTTTGTTTGGCAACAAAAAGGCCTTTAGATTTTTCTTCTTCGAACTCTCTTTACACCGAATGATTTCACTGATAGGTATCCTGATAACAGCAATACTTGGTTACTGGCCAATGGCTCTGCTGATGCTGTTTTTTGGAGTGGGCCGTCATCATCCCGGACCAGCGAACGATGCCATACCGTTGAGTAATGGGAGAAAGATTCTTGCGGTGGGACTGGTCTGTCTGCTGATTGTTTGCATTACACCCTTGCACAGTGTTATCCTAAGGTAGAAAAAAAATAGAAGATGTGGAAAAGAAGGTTGAAGATTCAGAAAAGGAAGGGGAAAAATTAATTTAATAACACTTGTCTTTGAGAATTGAGAACTGGAGGAATAAAA
>JBHIEA010000366.1:0-1566 GCA_046760365.1 bacterium | reverse complement strand
AATTACAGTGGGTCAGGAAGATAGTTCCCGAGCCCCGATAGCCAGAAATTGGTGGTTCTTCACCAAAGTGAGAATGAAAGCTGGAGACCTCCAATTTCTCACCGGATCTGCAAAACCCGGTATCTCCTCCTCTTCTATTTACCCCACATCTCCGGGGACAGATACTGCAGTTTTCCAAGAGTTCATAGGCTTTTTTTATCCTTTTTTCTAACTCACCACTCTCATAAAGCTTTCGATAATTAAGAGTATCCAAAGCGGTTTCCATTTTTATCTCGTCTCTAAAAAGATGACTTGCTTGATTATATCAATTCTTCATCCCTTGACAAGACCCAAGGGTTTCTTGACAAAACATTTAAATTATATATTTTTATAGCGAAATTTAGATCTTTGAAAATAGAGGGGGTGATACCAATTAATATCATCACTGAGACGTATATATATATTATTTTAGGGCTACTTGGGGGATGGGCAATTACTACTCTTCTCAGCAGAGTAAGGGCAAGATCTTTATTGAATAAAGCCCGATCGAAGTTATCCCGGGTAGAGGCGGAAATCAGGAACAGAAGAAGAGAAATTGAGCTTGAGAAAAAGGAGGAACTTCACCGAATAAGAGCTAGTTTTGAGACGGAAACCAAAGAAAAAAGTGAGGAGCTTCATAAATTATCAAAGAGGTTAATAGAAAGAGAGGAGGCTCTAGATCGTCGCGTCCTTGAAGTAGAACGAAAAAAAAGAGAAGCCTTAGCAGAAGAACAAAGGTTAGAAAGGGAGAGAGAAAGAATAAAAGCTCTGGAAATTAAGCGAAGGGAGGAGCTGGAAAAAATAGCTGGCATCTCTGCAGCCCAGGCAAAAAAGAGCCTTTTAGATACTATAAAGAAAGAGGCCAAAGAAGAAGCAGCTCAGATTATCCAGAAAGTGGAGAGAGAGGCCAGGGAAACAGCTAACAAAAAAGCGAGAAAGATTATAGCTACCGCTATTCAGCGTTGCGCGGTGGACGAAGTGGCCGATACGGTCATTTCCACCCTTCCCTTACCCAACGATGAGATGAAAGGAAGAGTTATTGGAAGAGAGGGTAGAAACATAAGGACATTTGAAGCTCTCACTGGTGTGGATTTGATCGTGGATGATACGCCAGAAATTGTGGTTATCTCCTGTTTCGATCCCTTAAGGCGTAAAATAGCTGAAATTAGTCTAGAGCGGCTTATCGCCGATACTCGCATACATCCAGCAAGAATCGAGGAGATAGTGGAAAAAGCCAAAAAAGATATGGAGGAGATTATTCACGAAGAAGGTCAGCGGGCAGCTTTCGACATGGGAATCTCTGATTTACCTTCCGAACTAATCAACCTTTTAGGAAGGTTAAAATTCCGTACCAGTTATGGGCAAAATGTATTGCAACACTCAAAAGAAGTATCTTATATAGCTAGCATTATGGCGAGTGAAGTGAAATCAAATCATATTCAGGCCAAAAGAGCAGGTCTTCTTCACGATATTGGAAAAGCTGTGGATCAGGAAATAGAAGGTTCACACGCCTTAATTGGAGCTCGTCTGGCTGAACGATATGGAGAA
>JBHIEA010000365.1:0-1611 GCA_046760365.1 bacterium | reverse complement strand
TGCATCTTAAAAGATCCTTCCTGAACTATTCAGAATTGGTAGCCGCAACCTTTAGGTTGCGCTGTTTAGCGCAGAAGCTCAAGCGCAGGCTGAAGCCTGCGGCTACCGGCGGCTAACTAATTTTCCAACCCTCATATTTTTTGAAATACTCTATTAGACCCCCTGTTTCTATAATGTCGAGGATGAAAGGTGGGAAAGGCTCGGCTTTCAAGTAGAGGTTGTCCTTAACCACCAGAACCTCTCCCGAGACTAGGTCTATCTCCAGCTCATCCCCTGACTCAATCTTTTCTGTATTGGTTTGAACAATGGGAAGTCCAGTATTTATAGCATTGCGATAAAAAATGCGGGCAAATGATTTTGCCAGAACAGCCCCTATCCCGGCGTATTTGATGGCCAGAGGTGCCTGTTCCCGCGAGCTCCCGCAGCCAAAATTTTCTCCAGCGACAATAAAGTCTCCCGGTGTGGTTCTCTTAATAAAATCTGGATCAATATCTTCTAAAAGATGCCTGGCTAGCTCTCGAGAATTCAGGGTCTTAAATTTATACCGTCCGGAGATAATGTAATCGGTATTTATATTATCACCGAACTTATGGGCATAACCCTGCAGAACTTTCTTTTTTTGCTTCATTCTAGAGATATCTCCTGGGGTCAGTAATCTTTCCCCTGATAGCCGAAGCAGCCACTGTTGCTGGAGAGGCTAAATAAATAAAGGCCTCAGGGCTGCCCATCCTTCCCTTAAAATTCCTATTGGCGCTGGAGATAACATTTTCTCCTCGGGAGGGAACTCCCTGGTGAGTACCTACACAGCACCCACAGCCCGGCGGAAGTATAACTGCCCCCGCCCCGATAAAGATCTCCAGGATTCCCTCTTTCATTGCATCTAAATAGATGGTTCTGGAAGCAGGAGCTACCATAAAGCGAACTTCTGGATGGACCTTTTTATCCTTTAAGATCTTCCCGGCAATCCTTAAATCCTCTAATCGTCCGTTAGTACACGTTCCAAGAAAAGCCTCTCCAATTGAGGTTCCCTCAACCTCGGGTACGGAAACCACATGATCGACTGAATGTGGTTTAGCTACCTGAGGGGCTAACCGGGAGACGCCAAACTCTAGCACCTTCTCATACCGAGCATCTTCATCTGATTCTACAAATTTCACTTTTCTCTCTAACCTCTCAGCCAGCCATTTTTTAGTTTTTGCATCCCCTTGCATAATCCCGGCTTTGGCTCCTGCTTCGGTAATCATATTAGAAAGAGTGAATCTTGCCTCTACACTCAGATCCTTGATAACCTCTCCCTCTAACTCAATCGATTTATAAAGTGCCCCTCGAGCACCAAGTTTTCCTATAAGATAAAGAGCCAGATCCTTGGCATACACGCCAGATGAGAGCTTCCCCTTAAAAGAAATCTTTATGGTCTCCGGGACCCTAAACCAGAGTTTGCCCGAGGCCATAACCGCTGCCAGGTCAGTACTACCAACTCCGGTAGCCAAGCTATTCAAAGCTCCGTAAGTACTGGTATGGGAATCGGCTCCTACAACCAGATCTCCTGGACCCACCCAGCCTTCCTCAACCACTAATTGATGACAGATGCCTTCTCCAACATCGTAAAGT
>JBHIEA010000364.1:0-1632 GCA_046760365.1 bacterium | reverse complement strand
TAAATTTCCAAAAATGATCGACATTCTTAAAAAATGACTTTTGTGAAGCCCTATATTATAAATTATAAAAGAGATAAAGAAAGATGGATGGTAATTTTGCCAGGTGATAAGGGAATGCAAAAGGCAAAGATTTTAACTCATAAACCCAAAAAGAGACTGGAAGAAGTGCTCAAGGCCCACGGCCTCATCGCCAAGAAACTGGAAAATTTTGAAGAAAGAGCCCAGCAAATTGAGATGGCTCGGGGAGTGGAGAGAGCTATTCACCATAGATCACAGGTGTTGGTGGTGAATCATTATCTTTTCTTTGCTCACCTAGTCTCAGGTGAAAAATTCTGCCTCCTTTTGAGGCGGTTGTTTTTGATGAGGCTCACAACTTGGAAGAAATAGCTATTACCGCCTTGAATTTATGAAAGAAGCGAGTCAAAATTAATATCTTAGAGGGTTTTGAATCTTGTCTTATCAGATAGATCGACTATGCTTAAACTAAAAAACTATCCTGGGAAGGTAAGCTAAATCAGCCGATACCGTGATTAAGTGTCTACATTGTGGCAAAGAATCGGGCTTGATTACCGAGAGTCTGGGCATTTGTGGGAATTGCATCAGGAAGAATTTTCAAGAGACTCTTCCCTATGTCAAGAAAGCTCATTATCGCAGCCGGGACGAGTTTGATCTTCCTAGACACCCACCACAGGATCCTACAGGAATAGCCTGTGGAAGGTGCGTGAATGATTGTGTGATTCCTCTAGGGAAAAGGGGATACTGCGGGTTAAGACGAAATCAAGAGGGAAAACTTTTTGGGGGAAGTAAAAATGAAGGCAATCTTGATTGGTATTACGATAACCTTCCTACCAATTGTGTGGCTGATTGGGTCTGCCCAGCAGGAACAGGAGCCGGATATCCTACCTATTCTTATTCCAAAGGTCCTGAATATGGCTACAAGAACCTGGCCGTTTTTTATCATGGTTGTAGTTTCAATTGTCTTTTTTGCCAGAACTGGCACTGGAGAGACGGATTAAATAGGAAAGGAGGGACAGGCGCCCGAGAGTTGGCCGAGGCGGTGGACAGCCGAACTGCCTGTATTTGCTATTTTGGCGGTGATCCTACTCCTCAGCTTCCTCATGCCCTGGAGGCTTCTCGTCTAGCTCTGGCAAAAAACAAAGATCGTATCCTGCGGGTTTGTTGGGAAACCAATGGTGCCATGAGTTTTTCTTATTTGGAGAAAATGGCTGAGCTATCTTTAACCTCAGGGGGATGTATTAAATTCGATCTAAAAGCTTGGCACGAGCCATTAAATATTGCCCTATGCGGGGTAAGCAACAAGAGGACCTTAGAGAATTTTGCTCAATTATCCTCCTGGGTAAAGAAAAGGCCCGATCCTCCTTTTCTCATTGCCAGCACCTTACTTATCCCTGGCTATGTGGATGAAGAGGAAGTTTCAGCCATTGCTCATTTTATCTTTTCTTTGAATCCCGATATTCCATATTCTCTGTTAGCTTTTTATCCCCAATTTTATATGCATAATCTACCCACAACCTCCAAATCTCATGCAGAGCGATGTAAGATTTCGGCTGAACGAGAAGGCCTTAAGAGAGTGAGGATTGGCAATTTGAACCTTTTAAGCAATGCCTATTA
>JBHIEA010000363.1:0-1642 GCA_046760365.1 bacterium | reverse complement strand
TCAAGGTCATTCAATTTACGGAAATTTTAGGACATAATCCTCAATAGCTCTTTTAAAATCATCCCACATATTTAGTAAGTACGATGCCTTCAGAGATTCCAGGTTACTTTACAGTCTTAAAAAATTATGTATAATAACGCTAAAGCGAAAGAAAAGTGATGTAAATGAGAGAAGAAGCTACTTTGCGTCTTCCTGTAACGGTGGACAAAAGCCACATTATAACTCTAGGAGAGAGACTCTATGGAGAGAGCATCGAACTTGTTCGGGAACTGGTCAATAATGCTTATGATGCAGATGCTACCAGGGTGAATGTTCAGATAAACAAAGACAAAATCGTAGTTGAGGACAATGGAAATGGCATGAATCTTGAAGGGTTAAAGGAATACTTTAACATTGGTTCACCACAAAAAAGGATCCTTAAAAAATCTCCTAGATTTGCTCGGGAGATGATCGGTCAATTTGGCATCGGTAAATTCTCCAGCCTCTCTGCCTGCCAAAGATTCGAGGTGTGGACGAAAAAAGATAATTTTATGGCCACGGTAACCTTTGATAAGCGCGAGTGGGAGAAAAACAAGGATGTCTGGCACATTCCTTTGAAGATTCAGACCCCTCAGCCTAAGCAGAGGAACGGGACCCGAGTTACCCTTACCGGATTAATTAAAAATTTCAAAATCTCCGATGTGAGAGCTCACCTCATGGAGACGGTGCCTCTTAGAGCTCCCAATTTTTCTGTCTATGTTAATGGGAAAAGACTATCTTCCCAGTATGTAGCCGGCAAAAAAATTCCTTTTTTAGAAGGAACTAAATTTGGGACAGTTTATGGGGAGATCGTTCTAGTCACTTCCGGTTCCTCTCCCGGAGAAAAAGCAGGTATTCAATGTAAGGTGAAAGGGGTAACCATCAAGAGGGATTTCTTTGGATTGGAAAATTTGGGCCCACCGGCTAAGAAGATTTATGGATTCGTCAATGCTAATTTTTTACCTATCACCAGCGATAGGACTGGCTTTATCACCGATTCTCCGGAGTATCAGGCTTTTAAAGAAGTAATGCAACAGGTAGCTAAAAGAGTAAGGGAGCAATTAAGGATCCTGGCAGATGAGAGAGGCAACCGGAAGATAAATCGAAGATTGAAGGAAGCTATGAAAAGGATTGAAAGAGCCCTTTTGCATAATCCGGATCTTTGTCCTTTTGGACTCACAGCCCGAGGAGAGGAGCATGAGGAAGGAGTCGAGAGATTAGAGATAGCTAAAGAGGAAGAGGAGGCAGGACCTCCTCCAGAAGAATGGAAAGAGCCAATAGGAACAGGTAAAGAAAGACTAAAATTTGAGAAGCCCCGGGGAAAACCACCGAGAATAAGGTCTTTAACTTCAACCGGAGTCATCAGACAACTAAAGGCAAAAGAGATGGGAATAACCTGCTTGGTAGATCATTTTGGGGAAGATGGACCAGAATCCTATACTGAAGGGTCAGTAGTTTATATTAATCGAGATCACCCAGTTTATAAGGAGGCAGCTAAGACAAGACTGTCTTTTGTTATGCATCTGGCTCGTTTGTTAACCCAGGAGATTGCCCTTCTTTCCCACCCGGATAATCCCCACTTAGCCTACCAACGTCAAAGTAAATTGATGCGCGATGCCTTTGG
>JBHIEA010000362.1:0-1650 GCA_046760365.1 bacterium | reverse complement strand
ATTTGCAAAATTTAGGGAAAAGGTATATAATTACCAGGTAGCATAGTCAGAGGCTGTTAGGAGAACTAGAGTGATATTGCAAGATTTAAGAAAATCAGTGAAGCCCATGATGTGGATAATAGTTATAGCTTTCGCCGCTTCCCTACCCCTCATGTATCTACGTTACAGAACCGGGGGTGATCAACAAAAACCTTTGGTCCGAGTTAATGGTGTCCCCATTTCCTATGCCACCTTTGCCAGGAGCTACCGGGACGTCTATGAGAGATACCAACAAACATCTGGAGGAAAAATTTCTTCACAGGTGGAAACCTATTTAAGGTACCAAGTACTGGCTCAGCTCATAACTAATGAAATCCTCTGGCAGGAAGCTAATAGGGCAAGAATCAGGATAAGCGAGGAAGAACTGACCGAGACCATCCAAGGAGTAATGAGGCGTTTTCCTTCCCGGGAGGCTTTCATAAGATTTCTCGACTACCAGCGCATTTCTTACCGGGACCTGAAAGAGCAAATCAGAAAGCAGCTAGCCATAGATGAGCTCACCCAGCGAATTCAGGATAGTGTGGGAGTAACTGATCAGGAAGTCAAAGACTATTGGTTAAGCGAGAACGAGAAAATAAAGGCAGTCTATATTGTGCTGGCTCCTAAAAAGTATGAAAAAGGAGTAGCAGTAAGTCAGGAGGAGACAGCCACCTATTATGAGAAACACAAAGAAGACTTTACCATCCCTGAGAAGGTGAAAGTGGACTATCTTTTAGTAAGTCCTGAAGAATTTACCAAAGAAATCAAAGTTACCCTCAAGGAATTAGAGTCTTACTATGAGGAACATCTGACTAATTTCGAAGTTTCAGAAAAAAGAAGAGTCAGCCATATTCTTATCAAGGTATCCCCTTCGGCGAACGAGAAGGAAAAAGAGAACGCGAAAAAGAAGATAGAAGAGATTCAAAAGAAGCTAGAAAAGGGAGCTGATTTTGCCACTCTGGCCAAGAAATACTCTCAAGATTCCTCTTCTGCCAAAAAAGGGGGTGACTTAGGGTTTTTCGCATATTCAGAGATGATTCCCTCTTTTAGTGAAGCCGCCTTTTCTTTGAAAAAAGAAGGTGAGGTCAGTGGAATAGTTAAAAGCCTCTTTGGCTACCATCTAATTAAATTGACCGGAATAAAACCGGCCTACACCAAGCCGTTTGAGGAGGTAAAATCACAGGTTAAAAAGCTACTGATAGAGCAAAAAAGCCAAGACCTTGCTAAGAAAGAGGCAGAGACAGTGAGGGAAGGGATAGAGGAGAAAACCATAACCTTTACCGAGTACGTGAAAAAACACCCCTTCCGATATAACTCCACCCCATTTTTCTCCTCCACGGAAAAAGTTGACCACGTGGGATGGGCTCCTCAATTTAATCAGGCTGCCTTTTCCTTAAAACCCGGGGAAATTAGCTCGGTGGTGCAAATCCCCCAGGGATATTCTATATTGAAACTGGTGGACCGGAAACCCTCCTACGTTCCGTCGTTAAAGGAGATAACTCCAAAAGTAAAAGAGAAGGTAATAGAAGAGAAAGCAAAAAGAATAGCTGAGGAAAAGGCGAAACAGATAGAACAAGAGCTAAAGAAGGGGAAGAAGCTCTCTTCTCTGGCTAAGAAATTCGGTCTAGAGTA
>JBHIEA010000361.1:0-1661 GCA_046760365.1 bacterium | reverse complement strand
GGATTCGGAGGGCAGGGAATAATCTTTGCCGGAAAACTCCTTGCCTATGCTGGATTAAAAGAGGGTAAAGAAGTGGTCTACTTTCCCTCCTATGGAGCAGAGATGCGGGGAGGAACCGCCAACTGTACCGTGATAGTTTCAGACTCACCCATCGCTTCTCCGGTGGTGGCTAATCCTCAAAATGCAATTATGATGAGTCATCCTTCCTATCTTAAGTTTTTCCCTCGCATTAAGGCAAGAGGAACAGCTCTCATCAATAGCTCTCTCGTGAAAGATGAGCTTTTCCGTGAGGATCTAGATATAATCAAGATTCCGGCTAACGAAATAGCTGAGAAAATAGGTAGCTCCCGCATTGCCAATATGGTTGCTCTGGGGGCCTGGGTCAAAAAAACCGGGGTGGTTGAGGTAGAGAGTTTAATCGGTTCCTTTAAAAAAGTGATTTCAGCCGATAAATTAGATCTTCTCTCCCTGAACGAGGCCGCTCTAAGAGAAGGCGAGCAATTTGTCTCCTAACTCAATTGAGTCCTTTATTGGCTATTTGCAGGTAGAAAGGGGCCTTTCCTCCAACACTTTACAGGCTTACAGAAGAGATCTTTGTCAGTTCAGAGATTGGTTAAAAAAAGACTTTCTTCAGGTGGACTCGACTCTTATCGGAAATTATCTGGCCACCTTAAGAGAAAAAGGGGATAAGCCTTCAACTCTAAATCGAAAACTCTCCGTAATAAGGATGTTTTATAAGTTTCTCTACACCGAGGGGAAGATTGATCATAATCCGGTGCAGGGGATTAGCTCTCCTCGACGGGGAAGAAAGATCCCTTCTTTCCTTTCCGAGCGCGAAGTCGAAGTGATTTTGGAAACTCCATCCGTCGATGAAGAATATGGACCCAGGGATAGGGCTATCCTGGAGGCTATATATGGGGCTGGCCTTCGGATATCGGAGTTAGTGAATCTTAACCTTACCGATTTAAATCTTAAAGGGGGATGGGTAAAAGTTTTGGGTAAGGGCTCCAAGGAACGCATTGTTCCTCTGGGAAAGCAGGCCTGCCGATGGGTGAGGCTCTATTTGAGAAAAAGACCCTCAGAAACCACTGATAAACTAGCCTTGTTTTGTAACCGTTATGGGAAGCGTCTTTCCCGACAGACCTGTTGGAAGATCATCAAAAAGTACAGTCAAAAAGCTGGTATAACCAAAAAGATCTCGCCTCATACTCTGCGCCATTCCTTTGCCACTCATCTTCTCTCCCATGATGCTGATCTTCGTTTCGTACAGGAGCTTTTGGGACATACCAACATTTCTACCACCCAGATCTATACTCACATAACCCAAGAACGCCTGAAAAAGGTCTATAAAAAATACCACCCTCGAGCTTGAGCCTTCCTTGACAGCTAGGCTCAATCTGATATTTTAAGGCATAGGATTTCAAAGTTTAGAAGACAGCTGGTTGTTGTTGAATCTTAATTGCTCATTCCTATGAGCATTTACTCAAAATTTTGAGCATAATAATTAAGAATGCTTAAAAATTATATAATCTCCACTAATCATCAACGGGTCTTAAGTTTTCTGTCGAAGTTTGCCGATAACGAACTACACGAGCGAGAAATAGCCCGAAGAATTGGGATAAGCTATGGATCTGCCAATCAAACTTTGAACGATTTACACT
>JBHIEA010000360.1:0-1693 GCA_046760365.1 bacterium | reverse complement strand
GGAGGAAATCCTCATGAATTCTATCCTCATCGTAGATGATGATGAGCGCCAGAGAAATCAGATCTATTGGGCTCTCAAGGACTATTATGAGTTTTATCAGGCAGCGAATCGGATAGAAACTCTTCAAATTATAAGGGAACATCCAGTGGATTTGGTACTTTTGGATCTCCATCTTCCCCCTCAAGAGGACACCCCGGAGGAGGGAATGAAGCTCTTAAGAGAGATTAAGAGGGCTCACTCTGAAATATCAGTGGTGGTGATCACTGCCGATGGTGAGAGGAACACATGTCTAGAGGCGGTCAAACACGGGGCGTGTGACTATTTTAACAAGCCTCTTGACCTGGAGGAGGTGAAGGTTGTTCTTAAACGAGCGCTTTACATGCAAAGCTTGCGGCAGGACAATGAGCGCTTGCAGCGAGAATTAGAGACTAGATACACCTTCACCGAGATTGTGGGAAAGAGCAAAAAAATGCAGGATAGTTTCAAATTGATTAAAAAGGTGGCTCTGAGTAATTGCCCGGTTCTCCTGCAAGGAGAAAGTGGAACCGGCAAGGAGCTAGTAGCCCGGGCCATTCACTATAATAGCCTACGAAAGGACAAGCCCTTTGTGCCGGTCAACTGCGCTGCTTTACCTGAAGCCCTCCTGGAAAGCGAACTCTTTGGCTACGAAAAAGGGGCCTTCACCGGAGCAGCCACCAGAAAGCTAGGCAAATTCGAAGTAGCCTTTGGGGGAACCATTTTTCTCGATGAAATCGGCGATATGAGCCTCCCCATGCAGGCCAAGATATTGAGGGTGGTTCAAGAGCAGTCTTTTGAAAGAGTCGGGGGAACAAAGTCAGTAGAAGTTGATTTTCGTCTCATTACCGCGACCAATAAGGATCTAGAGGAGGCAATAGCCAAGGGCCTCTTTAGAGAGGATCTCTACCACCGTTTAAATGTGGTCACTATCTATCTTCCTCCGTTGATTCAAAGGAGGGAAGATATCCCCATCTTGGCCAACTATTTCTTAAAAAGATATAATCGAGTAGACGGCAAGAGAGTAAAGACTATCTCTCGTGAGGCTCTGGATCTATTAATGGATTATGAGTGGCCGGGTAACGTGAGAGAGCTCGAGAATGTTATTGAAAGAGCCGTAGTTCTGACTGACAACGACATTATTTTACCGGAAGATATTCTGTTAAGACCGTGCAAGAGGAGTTCGGATTCGGAGGCCATCTCATCTCCCCGGTCTATTTCGCTCGTTGACGGGGAAAAAACCCTTATCCAAAAGGCCTTGAAGACCACCTACTGGAATCAAACTAAGGCGGCAAAGCTATTGGGGATACATCGAAATACCCTGCGACGAAAAATAAAGTATCTTAAGATCCATTAGCAGCAGAAAGATTTCTCTGTAGCCGGGTCCTTCTCTTAGCAGTGAGAGGGTCCCAGGCTGCCGGGAAGTGATGAGGATTAGTCAACACGGGAAAGCTCATCAAATGGGGAGAAACCTAAAAAGTGATCAAAGAAATATCCTGTTAGTCGATGATGATATGAGCGTACGAAATACATTTTCAAGCATCTTAAGAGAAGAGGGCTATCGAGTAACCGCGGTAGAAAATGGTTATGAGGCGATAAAGGCTATAGATGAGGAAAGTTTTGATCTTGCCCTGGTGGATCTTAAGATGCCAGGACTGGATGGAATTGAAGTCTTAGA
>JBHIEA010000359.1:0-1731 GCA_046760365.1 bacterium | reverse complement strand
GAAGTAATACCGGTATCTTCTGGAAGCCGCACCTTAAAGGAGGCTATCAACGAGGCCATGAGAGATTGGGTAACCAATATAAGAAGCACCTATTATGTCTTGGGCTCAGTAGTAGGTCCTCACCCCTACCCTATGATGGTGCGTGATTTTCAGTCGGTCATCGGAAAAGAAACCAGGCGTCAAATTTTAGCTAAAGAAAAAAAACTCCCCACCCATTTACTTGCCTGTGTGGGTGGAGGGAGTAACTCCCTCGGATTGTTCTATCCTTTTTTAGAGGACAAGGTGGAGCTTATTGGAATCGAAGCAGGAGGACTAGGGCTATCAACCTCTCGTCATGGAGCAACTTTAGCCAAGGGAAGTATTGGCGTACTTCATGGAAGCAAAAGCTATCTTCTGCAGGACAGAGATGGCCAGATCCGCTCTACTCATTCAGTAGCCCCAGGGCTGGACTATCCAGGGGTCGGTCCGGAGCATTCCTATCTTATGAAAAGCGGTAGAGCTAAATACTATACCGTTACCGATAGGGACGCACTAGAGGCTTTTCGATGGCTTTCCGAGATAGAGGGAATCATTCCCGCCTTAGAAAGTGCTCATGCCATTGCCTACCTCAAGAAGTTTGCTCCTAGACTGAATCAAGATGAAATCGTGGTAGTTAACCTTTCGGGGAGGGGAGATAAAGACCTAGAGGAAGTAAAAAAATGAGTCGCCTTGAGGCAAGGTTTACGAAATTAAGAAAAGATAATAGAAGGGCTTTCATCCCCTTTATTACCGCGGGAGATCCCAATTTAGACCTCACCCTATCTTTAGTATTAGAACTGGAGAAAAGAGGAGCAGATGCAGTAGAGCTGGGGGTCCCCTTCTCTGATCCTATTGCTGATGGACCGGTAATTCAAAGATCTTCTGAAAGAGCATTAAAGAAAGGGTTTTCTCTTCTCAAAATTCTGGAATTAGTGAGAGAACTGCGCCAAAGGAGCGAAATTCCCCTAATTCTAATGGGATATTACAACCCCATCTTTAAATTCGGGGAAGCAAAATTCGTAAAAAGATCCTCTCAGGCAGGTCTAGATGGGTTAATAGTTGCCGATCTTCCCCCTGAGGAGGCCAATGATCTGAAAAAGGAGGCGGATAAAAATAGCCTTGATGCCATTTTTCTCCTCACCCCGGTTAGCTCGGAAAAGAGGATAAAGCTGGTCTCGGCCTCTAGTACAGGATTTATCTACTGTGTATCTTATACCGGCATAACCGGAGATGAAAGAAAAGAAGAAGAGAATCTAAAAGAATTGATAGGTAAGATTCGCAGGCTCACCTCAAAGCCTATCGGGATAGGATTTGGGATCTCCTCACCCGAGGAAGCAAAAAAAGCTGCCTCTTTAGCCGATGCAGTAATTGTGGGCAGTGCCATTGTCAAAAGAATAGAAAAATATGCCGGCAACAAAAACCTGCTCCACGAAGTGGGATCCTTCGCCGAAAGATTAGCTCGGGCAATAAATGTTAGCTAAATCCTCCACCGTTTTCCTTCCGTGATCAAACTGTGCGTAACGCTCCTTGAGAGTCCCAGGGAAGTACTAGAATTCAGGAGATTTATACGCGTATCGAGGGACTTTCCCCGCAGGAGCCTTATATCAGCCACCATAACGAGTCCGCTTTGCAGGTTTTTCAGGGGGAGCAGCGAGCAAAGCGAGCGTTGAGGGGGAATGTGTTCCCCCTCAAGAATAGTTGAGGAAGAAGAAA
>JBHIEA010000358.1:0-1733 GCA_046760365.1 bacterium | reverse complement strand
TCTTGCTTGCCGGTTCCTGGTCATGCCTCTATGTTGGCTCTCTCCTTCACCTAACGCGACGTAACGTTGAGAAGGCTACTTGCATAGGAATGCTTAGTTCGGTCATCAGTCTCGCCGCCGTGACAGGGACGTTAATTGGCGGAGTAATCTCAGAACTATTCGGCTTTAGGGCTACCATGTACACCGCAGCAATGTTGGCAGCAACTGGATTTTTCCTCTTCAGAACCGGTGTTGGAAGGGCCTCCATTTCTGGTGGTACGCTTTCTCAACTATTTGAGAAAGTCGACTAAAGGCCTCAGGTGATTTTTCTCACCTTTGTTTCTCTCACCCGTAACTCTGCTATTTTCAGTAGGGGTGGACTGAAAGCGTTTGCTAGAGGGCGCATCTGTACAAAGAGGTGCTGAAAAGAGAAAGGAGTTCCAGATACGCCCTCCTCTACCTTTTTTAGAATAAAAAGACCATAATAAGCATTTTTAGGAAAAAGATTTCATTTTTAAAACTAAAATTATAACGGATCCGAGGTTTCCGTGAAGAAAACGTGGTTAAACCAATAAAAAATTTTTAGTAATGGTTGTTCATCGGAACTATAGGTTCAAGTTTGGAGCCCCGGGCGGGATTCGAACCCGCGACCTGCGGCTCTCCCGACTCTACGCATACAAGGCCGCTGCTATAACCGGGCTTAGCCACCGGGGCTTTACCAGGTTTTCCATAGAGACTTGTCCTCACGTAAAATCTTCTTTATGATAGTAGCCTATAGAGTTTCCGTTTGTAAAAGTTGTTGCAAATCGATTGGCACGCGCGACAATCGATCGAAATAAAACAGCATCTTCTTCTATTATTTCTATCGGATCATCTCAATACTCTGTGGAGTATCCCCCGAGCCAATTTTTAGTCCCCGCTAAAAACATTTCTTATATTGGGATGTAGAGCATCGCCGATTTTTTCAATGGCTTCACGTCTAAATTTATTAAGTTCCTTCTGTCTCTCCTCAAATTCATCCCTTGAGTAGAGCTTCTCAGGATGCAGGTAAATATCATCTACCATCCTTATCGCTTTTGGTACCTTAAAGCCTGTAGGTGAATCTATCCAATCTTCAAGCCCTCCTCTTAATAGAGAATCTAATATAGCCATCGTATGTTCCACTGTTATCTCTTTGTAACGTGCTCCTTCACCCACTCCTCCTGTATTTAACAGGAAGTAATTCACATGAGGAAGACCTCTTAATATTTCATAAAATCTGTTGGCATGCTCTGCTCTGTCACCAGCTACAAAGGGATCATAGAAAAACTCGCTTCTAATCCTTCCTGCTTGGGTTGGGTCACCTGCTGATGATTCCATTGCTTGCCCCAAAATCATCAAAGCTACCGCTTGTTCCAGAGTCAATTTTGCAATTGCAGGGATCAACGATCCTCTGGTGATAAGAATCAGGTTGTCAATCCTGTCCACATCGATATAGGGGCTGGCGTGCATAAAATCTCTTCTCGGTATAACTGCTCTTCCATTTGATGTTCTTTCCAAGATGTAAAAGTCAAGGTCTCCGTCTTCGGTTACATAAACGTTCTCGATCAATATTCCTGGTTTTAATAGGCCATAGAATATTTCCCGTTGTTCACCGGGATTTACATCCTCTGTTTTTACAAATAGTCCACCAGCTTCGAAGCCGTGAAAAGAACCATCTGGCATGAGAGTTCCACCATCATCTTGAATAAGCCACGATTTTTCCTTTCCTTTTC
>JBHIEA010000357.1:0-1734 GCA_046760365.1 bacterium | reverse complement strand
AGTTCCTTGCAGTAAGATACTCCCACTTTTAAAAGGAGCAGATGAGATTTCCCGTAAATATTCTCTTTCTATAGCAAAATTTGGTCATTTAGGGGATGGAAACATTCATTTAAATATCCTCAAAGAGGATATGGATGATGCTCAATGGGAAATATCTGAATCCAAGGCAGTTAAAGAAATATTTGAGTTGGTGTTGTCCTTAGGTGGATTGATCTCGGGCGAACATGGAATTGGTCTGGCTAAGAAAAAATATTTGGATCTAGCAGTTGATGCAGCTCAAATTGAGGTTATGAAAGGGATAAAGAGAATTTTCGATCCCAATAATATCCTAAATCCTGGAAAAATATTTGATCTTTGAAGAGACCTATTGAAGAAAACATAACTATAGTGGGCAGAGAATGTTTATATAAGCCGGGATAAATACTCGTATGTCTCTGGTCTTAGGCTTCTTAAAACGCGTTCCTGTCTTTTCTCTCGCAAAATTAAATTAAGGTCTAGCTCTACCCATAATGCTTCTTCCTGGCCCGAGGAGGCCTCGGCCACGACTTCTCCCTTGGGACCAGCCACCTTACTCAGACCGCAGTACGGAACATTGCCTTCCTTTCCAACTCTGTTTACGTGAGCTACGAAGATCTGGTTGTCCTGGGCCCGTGCCCTTGCTCGCAGGTTCAAAAGATACTCATACCCTTTAGGAATGGCTGAGAGAATAAATATCATCTGGGCTCCTTTTAGGGAAAGTATCCGAAATGGCTCAGGAAAAGCGTGGTCATAACAGATAGTTACTCCCACCCTGACCAGTCCGAGATCCACAACAGGGAACTCTTTTCCTGCTCTGAAGTATTGGTGTTCTGAGGGGTAAAGATAAAACTTTCTGTATTTGCCGACTAACTTCCCCTCCTTGTTGATGATAAAGGCAGTATCATAAAGGACATCCTCACACAAAGGATCCTTTTCTACAATGCTACCTATAACTGCAAGCCCATTTTGTTTTGCTATCTTGCTCATTTCGTGAGTTGTCTCACCAGGTATAGTTTCTGCAAGTCCGTAAAAGTCATCCCTAATTAGATCTAAATTGTAGCCGGTAGTAAAAAATTCTGGGAAGCAGACAATGTCAGCTTTTTCCTTAAACTGTCCCATGAATTTTATGGCCCTGGCAATGTTGTAATCTTTATTCTTTATCCGACAATCCATCTGAACAAGTCCCAACCTCACTCTGTTAGTTTTCATCTTCAAGCCTCCTTCCAAGTGAAAGAACCAAATTATCAGCCTTTGATCCCGCCCACCGTCAGACCCTCTATGAACTGTCTTTGAAAGATGAGGAACATGACGACCACCGGTATCATTCCTATGATTACTCCGGCGGTGAGATACCCCCAACTTGCCTTTTCCAGTCCTAGGAACCAGTAAAGGCCAGCCTGGAACGTTCTCATTTGTTTTCCAGAAATAAAAGTAATGGCAAAGACAAATTCATTCCAGGAAAATCTAAAGGCGAACATGGAAGCTACGGCAAGGCCTGGCCAGGTAAGAGGAAGTGTTACTTTTGCGAAGGCCCCGATTTTGGAACAGCCGTCTACCAGGGCCGATTCCTCCAGGGCCACCGGAATGGTGTCAAAGAAGTTTTTCATCAGGAAAACATTAAGTGGTAAAATTAGAGCTTGATAAGGAATTATTAGACCCCAGTAAGTGTTAAGCCAGCCAAACCTCTGCAGCATGCTGTAAAGGGGGATAATGTTC
>JBHIEA010000356.1:0-1738 GCA_046760365.1 bacterium | reverse complement strand
GTTCTATAATGACCAAATACATATGGGACACCCGCATATGCTCAGATGAGTGCGACCAGCAGAAGAACTCACCCCCTTCCCCCCTCTCTTTCAAAGAGAGGGGGATCAAAGGGGGTGAGTTATCCGCAGGATCCATAGGACCAGTTCCGTCAGGAGCTTACTTTTCCATCTCTGGTGCAAAGGTCACGGGTTCACGTTAGATATCGTCTCCAGGAAGTGTTGCCATCTTTTTCTTGTGATCTAAAAGTGTATGAGGTAATGTCTTAAATTTCCTGTAAAAAGGGGTTGAAAAAAAAGAGACCTCCTGTATAATGGGTGAGTAGGATATTAACCCTTATAGAGAAAGGAGGCCTCAGATGGCATCTAAAAATAAGATACTACCATCTGAAGTGTTACGCAAGGAAATAGATCAAATAATGGAAGGTTTGTTGGAGGGAGCGCAAGAGGAACAGAGTCCATTTAACTTGTTAATGCAGAAGGCGAAGAAGTTGATAGTTCAGGAGTTATTGGAACAGGAAGTGGAGGAATTTCTGGGGAGGGGGTATTATCAACGGGATAAACAGATATCGCAAAAGAGAGGATATCGGAATGGATATGAGCCCAAAAGGATCAAGGGTGCAGAGGATAAACTAACCATCCAAGTTCCCCAATTGCGAGATACCAAAGAGCCATTCTGCTCAAAGGTGAGGGATTTTTTAAAAAGCAACAGCGACGTATTGGAGAGATTAGCTATGGAGATGTATGTTAGAGGATTAAGCACTCGGGATATAGAGGATGCTTTCAGCTATGCTACCGGCGATCGTCTACTCTCCAAAAGCAGTGTCTCCAAGGTGACCGATATTTTGTGGCAGGATTACCAGGACTTTGTTACCCGAGATCTCTCCAAGTATGAGGTGATTTATGTGATAATAGATGCGGTGTACGAATCGATTCGCCCCTATATAAAGACCAGTGAAGCTATATTGGTAGCCTATGGTATTTTATCTGACGGGCGTAAGATTTTGCTTCACATGGAATTAGGTAACAAGGAGAGTTATGACTTCTGCAAAGGGTTCCTAAGAGATATGACCAGCCGGGGATTGGGTGTTCCTTTGAGCCTCACCTCAGATGGAGCTCCAGGACTTGTCAAAGCCATAGAGGAGATATTTCCTCAGAGTCTAAGGATCCGCTGTTGGGTGCATAAGATGAGAAACCTGTCAGTGAAATTACCCCCAGAGATATGGGAAAAGATAAAACCAGAGATAGTAGCCATCCGGGAAAGCGCTACCTACCAGCAAGGAGAACAAAAGCTTCTGGGGGTGGCAGAGAAGTATAAAGAGATTTATCCTTCCTTTGTTAAGTGCCTATTGGAGGATTATCTTGTCTTACTGAATGTCTTACGTTTTCCCTACCGGCACAGGAAGGCGATAAGGAGTACCAACCTGATTGAACGCACCTTTGTAGAAGAGAGAAGACGCACCAAAGTTATCCCTCAGTTCTTAACGGAAAAAAGCTGTCTGAAGCTGGTCTTCAGTGTACTTTATCGAGCAGCATCCAGATGGAGAAAGATTCCTATGGGACCTTTTGAAACACAAGAGATCAACCGCTTAAGAAAAAAACAGAGCATTCCCATGTCCTCAGAAGTAAAAGAAAAAGAAACACAGGAGGCTCTCATTACTTATTAGTTTTTACAGGAAAAAAAGGACTTGACCAAAAAAAGCTTGACAGATTTGGGTAAATTTCTTATATAACAACGATT
>JBHIEA010000355.1:0-1747 GCA_046760365.1 bacterium | reverse complement strand
TGGGTCTTTTCTTTTTATGGTGAAAGAGGGAAAATAGTTTTCTTTCTATGGTGAGATTTTTCATTTGCCTTCATAGGATGTAATAGTTAAGCTTCATCTCAGCACTCTAATATCAAGAAAGGAGGCTGAGATGAAGGCTACAAGTATTCAAAATTCGTTCTATTATCTCGGGCTTCGAGGTGTAAGAATCACCTCGATGGGAGAAAATAGCGGTTCTTTGGAAATTTGGGTCAAAAAAGATGTCGACATCGGAATCTGTCCTGAGTGTGGCATCCTTTCCTCCAAGGTCAATGATACTCGTTCTCACACCGTTGTTGACCGCCCCATTCTCAACCACAAGGTCAAAATTATTGTCGAGAAGCGGCGTTTTAAGTGCCTCAATGATGACTGTTCTCGGAAGACTTTCACCGAAGAAATTGAGGGCCTGGGGCGTGGGTGTTTTTACACCGATCTGTTCCGAGAGTTCATCTATGGTTTAACTAAAGCCATGACCTATATGGATACTAAACGCTATCTTGATCGTAATTATCAGCTCGAGGTCGGACTTACCACTATCTACACTAACAGCCGAAAGAGACTTCAGGCTGAGACTCCTCCTCTGGCTCCCCAGGAGGTTCGCTACATCGGGCTTGATGAGTTCTCCAAAGGTAAAGGTCACGACTACGGGGTTGCGGTTACTGATCTAGAGGCTCGGAAAATCATCGATATAGGAGCCGGTGGCAAGACCAAGAAAGCTGCTAAGGAATTGCTGAGAAACAACCTCAAGCTAAATGGTGTCTTAGCCTGCGTCATTGATATGTGGAAACCCTTCCGGGACGCTTGTGAGATTCTACCTAATGCTTCAGTGATTGTAGATAAGTTTCATGTCATCAAGAAGACTAACGAAGCGTTAAATCGAGTTTCGAATCGTGTTTGCCGCTCCACCGCCGATGATACTTTCAAAGAACAGCTTTCCAAATATAGAGAGCTTCTTCGCATGGGGCGGGAACGGCTCACTTCTGGCCAACAACGACGACTCAAGGAGATTTTACACTTCGATTCCCAACTTTGCAAAGTCTATGAATTCAAAGAGCTGCTCAGAGATATTTACAATGCCCGAGATCAGAGCAAAGCTCAGGCACAGCTGGAGAATTGGATTAGGGAAGCCACTTTGACCTTTATTCCCGAATTAATGGAGCTTAGCGAGACCTTAGAAAACTGGAAAAAGGAAATCCTGCATTACTGGCGCTTTCGTCTTACCAATGCTGTAACCGAAGGCAAGCTCAATAAGATTAAAACCTTGCAAAGAAAAGCTTACCACTACAACAACTTTAAAAATCTGAGATTAAAGATCCTAGAAGCAGAAAGATAGTTATAGATCCTATTGGACAAGAGCCAAAATACAAGCACTTTGCTAATAGATTAACAAAAGAGGAGTGATTTACACTCAAACAAGGGGGTTATCCAGATCTTAATACTAAAATTTTTCACCATAAAAAGAAACGTGTTCTAAGTAACATAACTTCTTTCACCATAAAAAGAAAAGACCCAAAGATTTAAAGAAGCCCCTGTACAAGTGGGACTGTTGTACCATTAGCAAAGGCGTGAAAGTAGTCTATAGATACCGGATTTTTGATAGAGGAGGGGCAGTGGTGGGTAGCATAACCATGCCCGAGTGAATATCATTAAATAAGGCGTTTTCCCCTTGCAAAAAAGGGTTTTTTGTTGTATATTTTCAATAAAGACATTTCGGTTAATTGGAGGATAA
>JBHIEA010000354.1:0-1767 GCA_046760365.1 bacterium | reverse complement strand
AGGATCTTTATATTCTTGGTGCTGATCGGGGAGGGATTGATGAAAGATGGCTTTCCTCTGTAACCCACGCTGATAATCCAGGAGCTCCTGAAGATGAGGGCTTAAGCTACATCGTGTTAAACGGTAAGAAAATAATGTTGTTAAGAGACGCTATTGAAGTGGAAGGAAACCTTATCCTAGGGAAAGAAACTATAGAAAAATACGGGGGATGGAAAATATTTACAAAATTTTTTGATAATTTGGGTCCCATTCCTCTTCATCTTCACCAGAACAATGAACAAGCCTCTCTTGTAGGTCGAGAAGGAAAACCTGAAGCCTACTATTTTCCACCCCAACTTAACTTTATTGAGAATAGATTTCCTTACACCTATATTGGTTTAGACTCCGGTACCACAAAAAAAGATATTAAAAGGTGTCTAGAGCGTTGGAGTCAAGGTGACAACGGGATACTAAATTATGCACGAGCCTACAAGATTCAACCAGGAACCGGTTGGTTTATCCCCTCGGGTATTTTACATGCTCCGGGTTCTTTAGTTACTTATGAAGTCCAGTGGGCATCCGATGTATTTGCGATTTTTCAATCTATGGTTGAGGGTAGATCAGTGCCCTGGGATCTTCTGGTAAAAGATATTCCACCTGAGAGACATCAAGATCTTGATTTTATTGTGGATACAATTGATTGGCCAGCAAATGTCAATGAGCGCTTTAAAGAGATCCATTATCTAGAACCGGTTCCGGTAGTCAAGGCCGACCTCGAGGGATATGAGGAAAGATGGATTGTTTACGGGACAAAAGATTTATTTAGTGCAAAAGAACTTACCTTATCTTCAGGCAAGAGTGTGAGTATAAAAGATAACGGGGCTTATGGATTAGTGGTAGTGCAGGGTCATGGAACCGTGGGCAAGCTACCGGTAGAATCTCCTACCATGATTAGATACGGTGATTTGACCTACGATGAATTATTTGTTTCGTTTGAAGCGGCAAGAAATGGGGTAAAGGTTAAAAATAATGGCCATGAGAACTTGGTGATTTTAAAGCATTTTGGCCCGGGGGCAAATCGAGATGCCCCCTAATTACTCACCCCCAGGTCCTTTCTTTTTTATTGTCTGGCTCTTCTTATAGCTAGTTCTATCATTTTCCTAAGTAGCTTTGGGAATTCATAACCAGCCGCAAGTGCGGCTTTTGGCAGAAGACTTGTCTCCGTCATCCCTGGATTGGTATTAGCCTCTAATACATAAAGATTTCTATCTTCTTCAACTAACATATCAATCCTGGCTACAATATCTAGATTTAAGGCTTTGAAAGCCTGAAGTGCCAATAGCTGAGCTTTTTCATATATCTTTTTAGGGAGTCTGGCCGGGATGATGTATTCTGTCTGTCCCTGGGTATATTTTGATCTAAAATCATAAACTCCCCTTTTGGGTACTATTTCCACAACTGGTAGTGGTTCTAAGTCAGATCCCAGTCCCAAAATTCCCACCGTTACCTCTGACCCTCTCAAATATTTTTCCACAAGCAAACATTTTCCGTATTTCATAGATTGTTTGATCGAGGGTTTTAGGTTCATTTTTTCTTTGACCACCTTTAAGCCCACACTCGAGCCTTGCAGAGATGGCTTCAAAACCAGGGGGAGACCAAATTCTTCGCTCAGTTTTTTTACTAACTTATCTAAGTATCTGCGCTTGGCGATTTCTTCATGAGAAATCATGGTCCAGGGTGGGGTTGGAATGCCCTCACTTTTAAATATTTTTTTAGCCATTACTTTAT
>JBHIEA010000353.1:0-1778 GCA_046760365.1 bacterium | reverse complement strand
ATGATGGCTTCGGCAACCTCACGGATGGACCTCCGGGTGTTCATGCTCTGTTTCTGGATTCTTCGGTATGCTTCCTCTCCAGAAAGCCCCAGTCTTTGCATCAAAATATCTTTGGCCCGTTCTACCAGTTTGCGGGCTTCAAGCTCTTCTTGGATCACCCTTGTCTTTACCATTAGTTCCGTATTCTCAATGGCAATGGCAGCCTGATTGGCAACCGTGGTGAGAACTTGTATCTCCATCTTAGAGAATTTATGGGGACGGGAAGTATAGCAGTTGATCACTCCAATGGCCCGCCCCTTAACACTCAAGGGGACACATAGAAGTGATTTTAGACCCTCTTTTTTTGCTATGTCCTTATACTTGTACTCTGTCTTCTTTATAACATCAAATACAGCAATGGGCCTATTTTCTTTCACCACCTTACCGGCGATACCCTCCCCCATCTTCAAGGGAGGCTTCTGGATGTACTCTTCACTGATACTCTGGGTAGCTCTGATAATTAGTTTTTCGTCTTTTTCGTCCAACAACATTAAACTACAGATCTTAGAATTCATTACCTGAGCTGTCACGGTAACAATTAGCTTTAAGATATCCTCAAGGTAAAGATCAGAGGATATAGCCTTGCTTATCTTGGAAAGGGCCTCTATCTTTTCCATATAAGAGGGAAGTTCTTTATTCCCTGTAAGGGAATTTTTGGATTGTCGCATTTTACTTTTTTACCAAGACAAATTAATCGTAACTATTCAGCCTTACCATATTTCACCGCAGAGCACGCCGAGAACGCTAAGAGTAAGAGAGTTGGTGAACAGTTACAATTAATCCAGTTTAAATACCGGAACTGGGGATCTTTTATGTTCGGATCTTTTTTTTAACTCCTTTACCCTGGCTAGCATCCCGGGGGCAAGAGCATCGGTTTTACCCGATTCCATGGCCAGAATAATTCTATCTAGATCCGAGTAGCTTAGGCCTATTTCTCCTTCATCGGTTTGTTCTTTCCACAAGCCCGCACTGGGCGTTCTTTTTACTATCTCATCAGGAATTCCTAAATTCACCGCTAGCTTTCTCACCTGGCTCTTCAAAAGATCTCCTAGAGGGAGAATATCACATCCTCCATCCCCATATTTGGTAAAATAACCTATGAGGATTTCACTTTTGTTTCCGGTCCCGGCAACTAGATAATTCAAATTATTGGCAAAATAATAGAGAGTGGTCATTCTCAGTCTCGGTTTCAAATTGGCCAAGGCCAACTTCCCGGCAGAAGGGAAAATCTCGAGGAGTTTATCATAAACAGAGTCCAGAACTATACGTTTTTTCCTCATATTCAACTTTTCAGCCATTAAGTCGGCCCAGTGTTCATCAGAAGGGTCGCTATGGCAGGGCATGATTAATCCCAAGACTTTGTCTTTCATGGCCATCTTAGCCAAACAGGCAACTACCGAGGAATCTACCCCACCACTTAGACCAACTATCACCCCCTCAGCCCCTGCCTCCTCTACCTTTTTCCTAATCCATTTAGAGATCTGATCTTCCAGCTTCATTTTACCCGGCAATTAAGCTATTCATGAATCATATATTCTCCTTTAACTTCTGATAGGTCTTACGCAATGACTCTGAGATTATCTTAGTATTTGAAATAAGAGGCATAAAACTGGTGTCTCCTTTCCAACGAGGAACCACGTGAAGATGTAGATGATCCACTATGCCCGCTCCGGCTACACTTCCTAGATTCATTCCCACATTAAAACCCTCAGGGCGTAAAACCCTCTTAAGTAGAGTTA
>JBHIEA010000352.1:0-1779 GCA_046760365.1 bacterium | reverse complement strand
GATATATATTCTGCAGAGAGGTCAAGAAAGAGTAATAATGCTCAAATAATGACCATGGGAGCCCAAATAGTTGGGCCTGAGCTGGCCAAAAAGTTGGTTGAGGTGTGGCTTAGCTCAGAGTTTGAAGGAGGTAGATCATCTGCCAAAGTAAGAAAGATAATGGAGATCGAGAAAGAGAACTTCTCTTAAAGGAAAGTGCTGTGTCTCAAAAAGAAACCCCATACCGTAAAGTGAAAAAGATGCTGGAAGGAATTGTTGATACCCTCAGGGAGAAAAAAGATTATCTAAATAGGCTTGACGCCGAGATTGGAGATGGAGATCATGGCAGAACGGTTTTCGAGGTCTTTGAAAAAGCATTGGATAAAATTAAATTGGAAGAAAAGAAATCTGATGTAGGGACTCTACTGAAAGAAGTAGGAAGAACCATAGCCTTTTCCGGTGGCGCTGCTACTGGCCCTCTGTTTGGAACGGCCTTCATCGAAGCAGGAAAGACAATCGAAGGAAAGGCCGAGATTAAGCTGGAGGATTGGTCAAGGCTAGTTAAAGCGGCTGAAGAAGGTATTAAGAAGAGAGGTAGGGCAGACGTTGGAGAAAAAACTATGCTGGATACCATTCATTCGGTAAGCGAGTCTCTGCAAAAATCAGTAGATCAAAAGGAATCTTTAGAGAAGGCCCTAGTAAATGCTGAAAAAGCTGCTCGGGAAGGTATGGAATCTACCAGAGACATAGTTTCCCGGCGGGGACGATCCAGCCGCCTGGGAGAAAGAACCAAAGGTCACCTCGATCCGGGAGCAGCCTCTAGCTACTATATACTAAAATCAATCATAAAAGATTGTCTTGAAGGATGAGGCCTTATAAGGGTCTATGTCAAAAACTGTGATGGAAGTTTTGAACCGGTACCAACCCATAAGTTCTCATTTTTTGCCCAGGATCTTTTTAACCTCCATCTTTTAAAAGGGAAAAAGATTTTCTTCGGCCTTCATAAGTACTCTTTTTGAGGAATTCTGCCTTACCCCTATAACGATAAAGAAACCTTCTCTAATGCTCTTTCCTTAAGATCCAGCCGTTTCTACCCCTCCATTCAGCTCTCCTCCAGAAGGAGAGGTTCTTTAATCTATGGAAGATTCGGATGAGTATAGGAGATTTTGTGCTAAAGGAGGCAAAGATCGGCTCTTACCTAACGACAAATGTTTTCCCTTTATTCTCTTCTATTCAAGATGAATGATGATTTCTGAGGACTTGCATTTTGGCCCCTTTTACTGTAAATTAGTCTTGATACCGCCGATAGTTTAATCCAATTTAGAAAGGAAAGATGAAAACTAGGACTATGGGGGTGTGATATGGAGTTTTTGGGGAGAGGGTGAGAGCAAAGGTTTTACCTTCGGAGGCTATCTATGAGAGAAAAAGGTGTGGATTAATGTTACCTGGGAAAAGGGGAGATTGTTTAGTAAGGAAGTTCAGGAGCTACTGGAACTAGATTCGGGAGGTGAGTAAAATTAAAGCAGTAGTTATCTATGGAAAAGAGGATTATAGATACCAGGAGATTGAGCAGCCTAAAGCTGGAGAAAATGAGGTAGTGGTAAAGATAGGAAGATGCGGGATATGTGCGGGCGATCTTAAGATTTTTTATGGAGGGGCCTATTTTAGTCAAGTAGTCTATGATCATGCTCCCATTGTGGCTGGACACGAGTTTATTGGTGAGGTGGTTGAGCTGGGACCTGGAGCAAAAGAAAAATACGGTTTGCAGATTGGGGACAAGGCTATAGCTGAGCAAATAGT
>JBHIEA010000351.1:0-1787 GCA_046760365.1 bacterium | reverse complement strand
GTGGGATTAATTGAGTCGAGTCTGGGAAAGAAAGCTAAGATAAGATGGCTTCCCGATCAGCCAGGCGATCTTCCCATCACTTTTGCTGATCTCACTAAATCGAGGAAACTATTGGGTTATAATCCCAGTATAGGTATAAGAGAAGGGATTAGAAGATTCATTGAGTGGCACAAGAATAAACCTTAATTTCTCAGAAAAGTATTGAGCGACGAAGGGGAAGAGTCCCGAGATATTTCTTGAGAGGACTGGCATGAACGTGTCTATTATTGGTACTGGACATGTAGGACTGGTTACGGGGGCATGTTTTGCAGAGATGGGCAATCAGGTGATCTGCGTGGATAACGATGAGGAAAAAATTGCCACTCTGAAAAAAGGAAAGATACCTATCTATGAGCCTCACCTCGGGGAATTAGTTAAAAGAAACGTTAAGGAGAGGCGGCTTTTCTTTTCTACCTCAATTAAAGAAGGTGTATCTAAGTCTAGGGTGATCTTCATTGCGGTGGGAACGCCTCCCAAGGAAAATGGAGAGGCAGATCTTTCTTCGGTGGAGAAAGTCTGTAGTCAGATTGCCCGAAATATGAAGGATTATAAGTTGGTGGTGGAAAAGAGCACCGTTCCAGTACAAACCGGACAGTGGATAAAACGTCTCTTCAATCTGCATAATTCTCATCAGGATTTTGATATTGCCTCAAACCCTGAGTTTTTGCGGGAAGGAAGCGCTATCCATGATTTTCTTAATCCCGATAGAATTGTTATCGGGGTGGAGCGCGAAAGAGCGGCCAACATCTTAAAGGAACTTTACTCTCCAATTATCAAACGTAGTTTTGACTCCTCTTTAAAATCTTCCCTGGCCAATCACATTCCCCTGCTTATAACCGACCTTGAAAGTGCAGAGCTAATAAAGCATGCCTCCAACTCTTTTTTGGCTACCAAGATATCTTTTATAAATGCGGTGGCTGATATTTGCGAGAGGGTGGGAGCTGACGTAGAGAGGGTGGCTCAGGGAATGGGGTATGATCCTCGCATTGGGCCAAAATTTCTTAAGGCTGGATTAGGCTTTGGGGGTTTTTGTTTTCCCAAGGATCTGCAGGCGTTTATCCAGATAGCGGGAAGGCTTAATTATGATTTTGCTTTGCTCAAAGAGGTAGGGAGAATAAATAAAGATAGACCAAAAAGACTGGTGGAGAAAATAGAGGAGGCCTTATGGGTGTTAAAAGATAAAACTATTGGTGTTCTTGGCCTTGCCTTTAAGCCAGACACCGATGATATGAGATTTGCTCCCTCTATTGAGGTTATAAATCTATTGCAAAAAGAGAAAGCGAAAGTTAGAGTCTATGATCCAGTGGCCATGGACCAGGCCAAGCCAATTTTAAAAGATGTGGAGTATGGCAAAGATCCCTACCAGGTGGCCGAGGGAAGCAATGCCTTAGTCATTGTTACTGAATGGGGTGAATTTCGAAGGCTTGATCTGACAAAAATCAAGGGTCTTTTAGCAAATCCTGTCATCGTAGATGGGAGAAATGTCTTCGATCCGGTGAAGATGAGAAAACTGGGTTTTATTTACCGGGCAATGGGAAGATGAGAGTGCTAATAACCGGGGGAGCCGGTTTTCTTGGTAGTCATTTATGCGACTATTTGCTGGGTAAAGGGCATCAGGTGATAGCTCTGGACAATCTCATTACCGGAAAGGTCGACAATATTGCCCATCTGGCTGGAAATGAGCATTTCCAATTCATCAAGCAGGATGTGACCGAATATCTTTATCTTAAGGGGAAAATAGACTATAT
>JBHIEA010000350.1:0-1791 GCA_046760365.1 bacterium | reverse complement strand
ACTTAGGGGCAAATGCCAGAAAAAAAGTTTTAGAGAATTTCCCCATAGACAGAGAGGTAATAATCCTTTGGAGAGCGGACCAGGCTGTCAAAAGAGCGAGGTCGATAAAGGACTTCGTGCTTCATCAAAGCAAAGGCCAGTTTAGCGAATTTATTGCCGGTGGCTGTCCTGGCTATTCCTGGTCTGTCGGTCTTCTCCAGGGATTTCCTTGTGTAGTAAGCATGAAAGTCTGGGCACCAGGCATTTAAAGATAATCCTCCTTGATTAAGGGCAGTGCGTAAGAACTTATTGCCCCTCTTGGAAATGGGCAAATTCTGAGACTCATATTCACCGGTCTGGTCCTTTTTAGAGCAGGTGCCGGCTATGGAGATAATCTGATTAGCATAGGCAAAGCGAGAAATGTCTCCTATCTCTGCGGTGACCTCAGCAGCATAGATCACCGAGATTCCCGGAATAGAGAGAAGATAGATCCCTGGAGTTTGAACAAGAAGATGAGCAATCTCATTTTCCAAGTTAGAGATTATCTCCTGGTAGAGGCGGTAAGCTTTGAGATGAGACCTTAAAGCTACGATATCCATTTCCTGTTCCTTTTGATTACGGGTAAGGGCAACCTTAGCAGCAGAGACGATCTTTGCGGCTGTTCTCTCACCCAGTTTAGTATTGTTCTTTCTCAAGAAGCGGGCCAATCTGTTCTTTCCCAGACGAAGGATCATCTGAGGAGTAGGATAATGCTCTAAGAGAAGAAGAGAGGCCTTACCCCATCTATCAGAAAAGATCGTATCGTCCTTATCCCAGAGACCAGGGAACAGACCATCTAAGAGCCCGGTGACGATGTTCTTGGAAGAAGTTCTTCGGTTAACAAACTTCCTTCTGGTGCGGGTAGCTCTCTGGAGGTTGTAGTAGATACCCTGAGGCACTGTGGAAGAAGAGAACTTCCGGGAGATAAGAGACTTGGCAATAGAACCAAGATCTATCTTATCGGTGGCAGCGCTCTTATTGAGCCTTTCTTTCCAGGAGTCAAAGGGGTTGATCACTGCCACATCATAACCTAAACTCCTCAGGCGAAGGGTTAGGTTCTGATGGTAATGTCCGGTAGCCTCAAGACCGATGAAGATCTTCTTGGCTCCAGAGTCTTGGGCTGCTTTGGTAATTTTAGAGACAAAGAATTTAACCCCATGACTATTATTAGGAAACTCGAAAGCCGGGGTAATGATATCACCAAAGAAGTTGACCGCACAACCTTTATGGTTATATTTGGCCACATCAATAGGTGCATAGAGGAGTTCTTTGGGACTGTATTTCTCCAGGACCTCTTTGAGTTGTGAACTGTTGTTTTTGGGGTAAATACTTTTAGTTTTCATGACTCGCTCCTTTCTTGATCTATTTTGTAGAAGATAGGGGCTTTCTCTGTAAAGGTGTAGAGGCAGAGAATCTTAGCCCTGCTGCTAAATACCTTATTCAAGTGCTTGCTGGCACAGGCTCTCTTGCATTTCTTTGCCTCCGGGCAGAGAGCAAATAAGCGAGAGTGAACTAGCTTTTTGGATATTTCTTTTGTGTTCATAGACTCCTCCTTGGTAAATAGATTTAGTTCAAAGCCTATATATGAGCAACCAAGGAGGAGAACGATTATAATACATAATTCAATTATTAACATAAAAAACCAAATATGGAAAGGGGGTGAATAGGTATAATAGAGAGAGTTATCCACTTTTTTAGTCCTCTCTTTTTATTATACCGTAGGAAATGGCGCGGGTTGTGTTGAAAAAGGCGACTAAGCTATATCCTGGAGGT
>JBHIEA010000349.1:0-1791 GCA_046760365.1 bacterium | reverse complement strand
TGATGTTGTCTCTTTTGTCTGGGCCTTCAGGAAATCCTCTCTGGAAGACAGAGTTCTAACTTCTGAGGACCTCAAGGCTGGATATGACTTCGCTGATGGTTTCTTGGGACTAACCGAAAAAGAGTAGTCAACCACACTAAAATTTGAAAAGCCAAAGCTTACGAGATTATCCTTTTCGCTCTTAGATAATAAGGGTTTTTAAGCCTTTCTAAATCTTTTTTTACAAAATTCAGTCCTACAACGCAGAGATCAAAGTTTTCTGAAAGTGCTCTAAACAGTGGAGCCTCCTTTCGGTATCTAGCTTGATTGAATTGGGAGACGATGGAGTAGGATTTTTTTCCCACTTTTACGTAGTCCAGAAAATAGTCCAGCCTTATTGATCTTGGCCGTGGTTTTAAACTCTCCGGGAACAGGCCCGTTATAAACAGGGTGTAATCACCAATATGCTTGTGCAACAGCCTCTCTCTATCAAAGTCTCTGGTAGCTGCAAGCGATTCTTCTTCTAAGAGCATCTCGCCTATATCGTCTAATTTTTTCCCTTGTGAGTCTCGGATCTTGTAAAGACTATCCACATGAACGAATTCAATTAAAAGTTCAGAAACATAAAAGACTATCCCGGGATCACAGAGACCCACCTTACCGTAAAAATTGATCTCGGTGAGACCCGTGAATAGCTTCCTTAGGGGGTGTCTTAGGGAGATTCTATTAATATTTTCTCGATACATATTCATTACCCTTAATAGAGAACCTTAATTTGAGATTTTTTCCCACTTTAATGCCAATTCTGCCGGTAGAAACTATCTCAAATTTCTCTGGTCTACCTTCTTCAATCCAGAGGTGCCTTCCCACAAGGTCAGCCCCGTTATCTCTAGTAGTAATGCCCAGCGCCTGGGTGAGCTTGCCGGGACTACTGGTTAAATTCTTAATACTCCGGGTTTTTCTTCTTTTCTTCATTAATTCAATACCTTCTACTGGCTCAAGTGCTCTTATTAAAACAGCCCCTGGGGTTCCTTCCTGCTCAGTGACCACATTAAGCATATGATGCATCCCATAGACAAAATATACGTAGGCAACTCCTGGTCTACCCCACATTATCTTCGACCGGGGGGTCTTTCCTTTATAGGCATGAGAGGCTGGATCTTTATCCCCATAATAGGCTTCAGTTTCAACTATTCTGCCTTTGGCAACGCCTTCAGGGGTTCTGCAGGACAAAATCTTTCCCAATAGATTCTGGGCTACTTCCCTGGTCTCTCTTGCATAGAAGGACCTGGGGACTTTCTCCGGCATAGAAACGGACCTTATCTTGCTAAGAAAGATGCCTACCCCAGTAGTCTCTTATTACTCTGGGAGCTGGTTTACCTTGGTACAGCACTGCGTAAAGTTCCTTGAATAAAGGTAAGTCCTTATTGGAATCTAACCTACCCTCTTTCTCTAATCTTTTTACTAACCTTTGCATACCTCTGGCAGTAGCATACCCTTCAATTGTCTGTCCCTTCATCTTTTCCAGAGCCTCTTCAACTCTCCTACCCTGGCCAAGAAGTCTTCCTAGAGCTCCGTTACGACCGCTCTGTACGGTAACGTACAAATCTCCAACTCCAGCAGGACCTGATATTGTCTCTAGCCTGCCACCTAGAGGCAAAATGATTCTGGACATCTCAACTACAGCCTGCGACATTAAGGCGGCTTTGGCATTATCCATGGGTTGGCCTAGTCCATTACATATCCCAATCACAATGGCAAAGGCATTCTTCATGGCTGCACAGAGTTCTACTCCAACCATATCGGTGGTGA
>JBHIEA010000348.1:0-1799 GCA_046760365.1 bacterium | reverse complement strand
AGGCTATGCCTATAACCTTCGCTACTGCTTTAGTGGCAGGACTTTCTATTTCCGGAGTCCCTCCCTTTAACGGCTTTTTCTCCAAATGGATGGTCTACCAGGGCATAGTAGAACTGGGAAAGCTGGGAGGAGTGGGAAATCTATGGATCCTGTGGCTTCTGGTAGCTATGTTTGGCTCAGCTTTAACTATGGCTAGCTTTATGAAACTTATCCATGCTACCTTCCTCGGTACTCCTGCTGGTTCTGCATCAGAGAAGGCCAGCTCTAGTGCCCAGGAGGTAGGCCTTTCTATGAGTGTTCCTATGGTGATTCTGGCTTCCCTATGTGTTATCTTTGGAATCTTTGCTTATCAGCTGCCCTTAAGGTTGTTCATCCTTGCCTCAGTTCCCGGCATACCTTCTCCGGAACAATGGATAGGATGGTGGCAGCCAGGCTTAACCACTGGATTAATCATTGTCGGCATTATTATCGGAGCCATAATTTACCTTTCCAGCAAAGTGAAACTTTTTCGTGAAAGTACCTCTTATATCGGGGGAGAGGAAGTTAGCCCCAAGATGAAGGTCTCCGGGGTTGATTTTTATGATACGGTAAGAAACTTTTCTGGACTGAGCAAGGTTTATGAGGCCGCGGAAAAGAAAAAATTAGATTTTTATGATTGGGGTATGGTGGTCTGTAGAGGCTTAGCCTATGTCTTTCAAATTCTAGATCGAGCCATAGACTGTGTCTGGCGGAGTTTCGCTTATCTAGCCGTTTTAGGAGGAAAGGGAGCGAGTCTCCTACACAGTGGAATCCTCCATACTTACCTGGCCTGGTACCTGGTAGGCCTTATCCTTTTACTTCTCATTTTCTTATTGTAGAGGAGAAAATGCTAGCACTTTACTTATTATTGTCTTTAATGATCCTCGGCTCACTAGTGGCTATCCATACCAGATCCCTTCTTTCAGCCGTCATCTCCTTATCACTGGTGGGGCTAGTTTTATCTGTAACCTTCCTTTATCTTCAGACTCCTGACATTGCCATTACTCAGATTATCGTAGAGATTGTGGCTCTGGTTATTTTAATAAGGGCCGTAGCTACCGAAAAGGAAGTGAGTGATATTAAAGGAAAAAAAGAGGTCTTCAGCCTGGTGGCGGTAGTTGTTTTTATTGTTATTTTCGGGTATTTCGCCTACCGAGCTCTGACCTTCGTTGAATTTCCCAAATTTGGCTATCCGGTGATGAAAGTAGCTCAATTTTACGTGGAGGAAGGCTTGAAAAGGACCGGTTCGGCCAATCTCATTACTTCAGTGGTGTTGGGATTTAGGGGTTACGATACCTTGGGGGAGGCGACGGTTCTTTTTGCTGCAGTCCTGGGGACCCTAGTGATCCTAAGAGGGGTAGGAAGAAAAAAATGAAAGGAATGACCACAGTCGTAAAAACCATAACTAAATTTCTTTCTCCTCTAATCATCCTCTTTGGTGTCTATATTGTGCTCCATGGGCATCTTACCCCGGGAGGAGGATTTCCCGGAGGGGTGATGATTGCCTCCTGTTTTGTTCTTTTAACTTTAGCTTACGGAAAAGAGATCGCCTATAAGAAATTGAAAAGGTCAACCAGTTCAGTATTGGAAAGCTTGGGTATTCTCATCTTTCTTATCCTTGCCGTTCTAGGGATTTTCGTGGGAGGCTACTTTTTCTTAAATTTTCTTCCTCCGGGACATCCGTTGAAGGTGGTTAGTGCCGGGGTTTTCCCTCTTTCCTATATTGGTATAGGACTGGAGGTGGCAGGAGCAATATTTGCCGTATTTTTAGCCCTGATTCT
>JBHIEA010000347.1:0-1808 GCA_046760365.1 bacterium | reverse complement strand
GTGTCCTCATACCATACGACCGGGTCTCCCTTAGGGTCCTGGGTTATCTCAGCTGCTCTCCCCCTGATATACCTCACCCCGTAATCCTCTTTAGCCCTCTTTATATATTTCTGGAATCCCTTTCCTGAGGCTCTGATGTCAGTATAAAATATAAAAGACTCCATATCAGGGATATGTTCTTTAGCCAGGATAGCCTCTTTGGTAGCATGCATACAACATACAGCCGAACAGTATCTATTATTTCGAAAATCTCTTGAGCCCACGCACTGGATGTATCCGATCTTCTTAACCTCCTTTCTATCAGAAGGTCTTTCCAGACGTCCCCCCGTGGGACCGGAGGCACAGATGAGCCTCTCATATTCCAAAGAGGTAATTACGTTCTCATAGGTGGCATATCCGTACTGCGGCAAAATAGAAGGATCGTAAGGATCAAAGCCGGTGGCTACAATAATTGCTCCCACCTTCAAAGTTAATTCGGTGTCTTTTTGTTCATAATCGATGGCATTTTTCTGACAGACCTTCTTACAAATTCCGCATTTTCCCCGGGTTAGATAGATACAATGCTCCTTATCAATGGTCATTACTCTGGGAACGCATTGAAGAAAGTAAAGGTATATGGCCTCTCTTTTCCTCAAGCCCATATCAAACTCATCGGTTACCTTAACCGGGCAGCGGGGAGAGCAATCCCCGCAGCCGGTGCACTCGGCCTCATCTACGTATCTGGCTTTTTTAATGACTTTGACCGTAAAATTGCCGGCTGAACCACTTACCTCCTTAACTTCCGAATAGGTAAGGGTATTGATATGGGGATGACCAAAGCAGTCAGCCATCTTGGGGGCTAATATGCATATGGAGCAGTCATTGGTGGGAAAGGTCTTGTCCAATTGAGCCATTCTCCCCCCGAGACTGGGTGTTCTTTCGACCAGATGAACCTCTAGACCCATATCGGCTAAATCCAATGATGCTTGAATGCCAGCCACCCCTCCTCCAATTACCAAAACATCTTTAGCCACCTTACTCACCTTAAAGGGTATTCATTTTTTGTGGTTCTTGATTCTGAGGTTCTCCTCGGCTCTTAGCTTCTTTCTCTTAGAAAAGGAGAATATTTTGGCCATCATTTTTGTCTTTTCTCTCCTGCGGGTCTCTGAGTCCTTGATCGGCCTTTCTTCAATGTATCCCAGACGCAAAGCCTCAGAGTAAATCCTTTCTCCCAGAGTAGTTCGTATTAAAGTAGTAGTATAGCCATCGGGGGAACCAAGACCCCCCAGGGAGATATCGGCATATTCATTAGCAAAATCAGAACAAACCAGACATGCAGGTCGAGCTACCTGATCTACTTCTTCAAAAGGTAGGTGCAGGGTTCTACCGTCATCGAGAGTGAGAATTAAATCATCCTTAATGTTCAATTTTATCACATCTTCCATTTTTATGTTCAGCTTCTTTTCTAGTCTCTCTTTGCTCAGAGTATCGAAAGAAAAGTTTTCCATACAGAATAGACCCAAGGTGTATTTGATTATATGAGAGGGTACTACCCCCAGGATCTGCATCTTCCTGATGGTATGGATTTGACAGGGAGTGCCTACCATGGCCGTATGAAGGAGGTGGCTTTTCTCCAGACTCTTCACTGCAGAAATGGTAGGAGAATAGGTGGTGTATTTACCACCCAGTTCCTCAAGATGGGTGGACTTTGAGAATTGAGATCCGGCAGCAGCGATAAGATCATCCTGAGAGGTGGCAATGGCTGCTTCACGGTTAAAAGGGCCGGTCTTTTTGGAGACGATGGCCCCATTTATGAGGTTATGATCCAG
>JBHIEA010000346.1:0-1809 GCA_046760365.1 bacterium | reverse complement strand
AAAAAAATAGAGGATTTTGGCCAAAGGATCCACAAAATCAAAAAGTTAAAGCTCAAAAAAGATTCAATCATTTATATTGACGAATTTGGCAATATCATTACTTCCATAAGAAAAATTTCTCCTTTAGTCAAGAAAGTGACCATACATTATAAAGATAGGGAGGTTAAAGCCAGATTCGCTCAAGCCTTCGCTGAAGTTAAGGAGGGTGAGTTTGTTGTCTTAAGGGGAAGTTCGGGGTACCTCGAAATTGACAAAAATAGAGGTTCTGCTGCCAGAAGTTTAGGGGCAAGAGTAGGAGAAACCATTAAGCTTTATCCTTCATAGTCCGGCTTGTTTTCTCAAACTCTGAGCAAGATCTATCCTCTCCCAGGTAAACTCGGGATCACTTCGACCAAAATGGCCATAGGAGGCGGTTTTCTTATAAATAGGGCGAAGAAGATCCAACCTTTCAATCATTCCCCGCGGGGTAAGATCAAAGTTATCCTGGATAAGCTTTTTTATTTTGAATTCCGGGATTTTCCCGCTACCAAAGCTATCCACCATAAGAGAAACAGGCTCGCTCCTTCCAATCACATAGGCAAGTTGTACTTCACATCTTTGAGCGATCCCTGAGGCCACCAAATTTTTGGCAATATAACGGGCCATATAAGATCCTGAACGATCCACCTTGGTAGGGTCTTTTCCTGAGAAACATCCTCCCCCGTGGGAGCCCACCCCTCCATAAGTATCCATAATTATTTTTCTTCCCGTAAGGCCGGTGTCTGCTTGAGGGCCGCCTATTTTAAAACTCCCGGTCTGATTTATATAATAACCCATCTCTTCATTTCTATATTGCTCAGGAATGCAAGGCTTTATCACTTTCTCTATTATCTCGTCTTCGATATCCTCTACCTCTACCTCAGGGCTGTGTTGCGCAGAAATAACCACCGAGGTTACCCTTTTTGGCACCCCATTCTCGTATTCTACGGTGACCTGAGATTTCCCGTCCGGTCGAAGATAGGCGAGAACTTTCTTTTTTCTCATCTCGGCTAACCTGTAGGTCAACCGATGGGCCAAAACTATGGGTAGAGGCATAAATTCAGGGGTTTCCGTGGCGGCATAACCAAACATCATTCCCTGATCTCCTGCTCCATGTCGGTCCACTCCCAAGGCAATATCTGGTGATTGCTCGTTGATTGAGGTAATCACTGCACAACTCTTATAGTCGAGACCAAAGCTTGCCTGGGTGTACCCGATCTCTTTTATGGTCTCACGAGCTATCTCAGGTATATCTACATAACATTCGGTGGTAATCTCCCCAGCTACAAAAACAAGACCGGTGGTGACTAAAGTCTCACAGGCTACCCGTCCCCTGGGATCTTTTTCCAGCACGGCGTCTAATACCGCATCTGATATTTGATCGGCGATTTTATCTGGATGTCCCTCGGTCACTGATTCCGAAGTGAATAAGTAACTTTCTCGGCTCATCGACTAACTCCTTATCTCATTTATTGAGTGGGCTATGTTCTTTTCGTCTTGGTATCTTTAACCTTCTTCTTTTTCGATAATCTTCTCAATTTCCTCAACTGTGTGGGCTTTCATTAGAGCCTCGCGAGATTTTTTACGTCTTAAGAAACGGGAGATGGTGGCTAAAGCTTTTAAGTAGTCTCCGGCGGCGTTTTTGGGAGCACCCAACATAAAGAATAAATAAACCGGCTCCTTATCTAAAGCGTCAAAATCGATACCCTCCTTGGATATACCGAACGCCCCCACCAGAGATTTGATCCCTGAGGAACGAGCGTGAGGAATGGCTATATTATATCCGATCCC
>JBHIEA010000345.1:0-1829 GCA_046760365.1 bacterium | reverse complement strand
TCTTTATCTATGAGGATTGCATTTACACTGATAGAGCCTAAATCGAGTCCCAGGAGATATTCATCCTTTTTCATTGGTTTTTTCTTCTCCCTGAAAGTTGTTGTCTTCAGATATATTTTGCTCTCCCTTGTGGGATCTGCATCACAGTCTAGACAACCTATTGTTTATCTTTGAAATTTAGCACAGGAAAGCAGTATGTCAAGCATCCCCCTTCAGTTTGATAGGAGACGTGCATTTCAGAGTCTCCAACTTTAGGGGTTTACCTGATCGTTAAGACGGGGGTGTGTTCGATAAGGTTCTTGTTTAATTCAATAGTTCTTCCCAAAGATCCGCGGGTTGCGTCTAGTGAAGAAATGATCAGTTCAACTGGATATCTATCCTTCTTGATTTGGAATAAGTAATTTCCCGTTCTTTTTTCATCCGGGTATACGCTGAATAGGAAAGGTCTTGGAATCTCTGATGATCGGTGCTCGGGGTATACATATTTTTCCTCATCCTTTAGAAATACCTGGGGCTGGCAGCTCTTTACCTCAGGGCCAACATTCTCAAACGTTAAATTTATCAGAGCAAATGCGTAACCTTTTCTTGAGATTATGGATAAACTATCTTTAATCAATTCTTTTGATATCTTTATGGAATTGATCCTCAAAGCGAAGTCGTCAATTTTTATGGATTCGGTGGACTGATCAACTCCTCTCTTAGTCGGCAGGGTCTCCCTGGAGCCGGGAGAGGAAAAATAAAGCAGAGTGAGCGGAATGAGGCTAAAAATAACAAAAAAGATGATAGGAATGAGCAACATCTGAAGAACAGTTCTGCTTTGCCAGGAAAAGAATCTCCTTTTAAAAGAAGGCATCTTTTTTAGTCTCTCCTAGGTATTAAAGACAAAAAAATTCTTGGGCCAGTTCCTTTAGAATCTCAAAGTTTATATCCTCTATTTCTCAAAAATTCCTTACGTGCTTTAACATCGGCTTTTTTTTCAACTCCTTTTGAGTGAAATCCATCGACAATTCCCATGACTCCCCGACCCTGTTCTGTTTCGGCTATCACTACTTCGACTGGGTTTGCGGTGGCGCAGAATATGGAGCAAACCTCAGGACAATCCTTAATTGAGTTGAGTACGTTGATGGGGAATGCTTTTTTTAATAGCATCACGAAGCAATGTCCGGCTCCCATAGCTCTGGCATTTTTGATGGCTACAGACTTTAGTAGCTCATCATTTCCTTCTGCTCTTACCAAACAAGGGCCCGAGGCTTCACAGAAGGCAAGACCGAACTTTACTTCTGGAACCGATCCTACCACGGCCTCGTAAAGATCTTCTGTTGTCTTAATGAAGTGAGTTTGCCCAATAATGATGTTGGTATGGGCAGGAACTTCCATCTTAACTACCTTTAACTCCATACTCAACCTCCTCCACCCATAATCCTCAAGAACATCTGGGGACTAGGCTCCCTTCGTTGCTGTATTAGTATAGCGGGTAGCGTAGAGCGCATAGAGTAAATCTGAAAGTGGTAGTTGTTTAGGGTTTCACTATCCGCTAAACGCTCTCTTTGGGGAAAGTCCCTCAATACGCGTACAAATCTCCTAAATACTTGTACTTTGCCGAGGAGTCAAAATGGGACGATTGTTTTCTTATTCACTCACATTTTATTCCAAAGACCCCTAAAAATCAAAATACTTGAGATCATGCTAGACTTCTTTTAAATTTTTGTGGATGGTGAACACGAAATTGTTACCTTTTTCGCATCTCTCCCTTTCTTTTTCCCTAACCTGATCTTCAGATAGGTACTTTCCCGAGATGAAATAGCATGACTCTGCCCAGATTTTTCCCC
>JBHIEA010000344.1:0-1831 GCA_046760365.1 bacterium | reverse complement strand
ATTTCGACCTCGATTTAATAGAAAAAATTGGTGAGCAAAGGCTTGATAAACACCTAAAAAACTCATCCAGTGAGTCTGTAGCCTCCCTTTATCTTGACAAGGAGACAAAAAACAGCATTGGCTTTGGCAAGGATAATGGAATAGGTAGTGGAGTAGATCTGGTTAAAAGCATCCTAAAAATCTATAGAAATTATGAGATAAAAACAGAAGTAATCGCTGCCAGTATTCGAAATACAAGACAAATCAGGCAGATAGCGGAAGCAGGTGCAGATATCGCTACCATACCTTTTCCTGTAATTAGGGGAATGCTCCAACATCCCAAGACTGTGGAAGGAATTAAGAACTTTTCCGCCGATGTGGTGCCAGAATACCGGGAGCTGTTTCAAAGCTAAGGGGAAGAAATAGGGGGTGAGAGGAGGAAGAATGATCTGGAATAAGGAATACGAGTGTATGGATAGAAAGAATTTAGAGGATCTTCAACTAAGAAGATTGAGAGAGGTTACTCACCGGGTTTATGAGCGCCTACCTTTTTATAAAAGAAAATTTGAGCGCAATCAAGTTCACCCCGATGAGATAAAATCACTGCAAGACTTAAGAAAGCTTCCTTTTACCAGCAAGTCGGATCTAAGAGAGGGCTATCCTTTTGGCTTATTCACTGCACCGTTGGAGAAAATAGTGGAATTTCACATCTCTTCCGGTACCACGGGAAAACCAGTAGTCGATGGATACACCAGAAAAGATATCCAGATTTGGGCAGAAGTTATGGCTAGAGCCTTGAGCTGTGCTGGAACTACCTCTAGAGATGTAGTCCATAATGCTTATGGTTATGGTCTTTTCACCGGAGGACTGGGAATCCATTATGGAGCCCAGCTCATTGGCGCAAAAACCATTCCCATCTCTGGAGGACAGACCAAGCGCCAGATCACGATAATGCAGGACTTTAAGTCCACAGTTCTGACCTGTACTCCTTCTTATGCCTTGCACATAGCCGAAATGGCAGAAGAGATGGGGGTTAACCCCAGAGATCTATCCCTCAGAGTAGGGGTACTGGGGGCGGAGACCTGGTCAGAGAGCATGCGGCAAGAAATCGAATCTCGATTGGGCATAGAGGCTCTGGATATTTATGGATTAACCGAGATTATCGGGCCAGGAGTGGCTCAAGAGTGTGAGATAAAGGAAGGTATGCATCTTTTTGAGGATCACTTTCTGCCTGAAATAATTGATCCCAAAACGGGAAAGGTTTTAAAAGAAGGAGAGGAAGGAGAACTAGTTTTAACTACCTTAACCAGAGAAGGAACCTCTTTGGTAAGATACAGAACCCACGATATAACCCGCATAAATTATCAGCCCTGTGAGTGTGGAAGAACTCTGGCTAGAATTGGTAAGATCAAAGGTAGAGCAGACGATATGCTAATCATAAGAGGAGTAAACCTTTTTCCTTCTCAGATAGAGAATATATTAGTCCAGATAGACGAAGCCGAGCCTCATTACCAATTAATTTTGGAAAGAAGAAAGGGATTGGATGAATTGACGGTGGAGCTGGAGACCTCTCCTCATATTTTCTTTGATGAGGTAAGAAGATTGGAAGAGATTGAGGCCAAGATCGAAAGAGAAATTGAAGATGCGCTGGGCCTTAGAATAGGAGTGAGGCTGGTTGAGCCCAGGACGATTCAAAGAAGTATGGGTAAAGCAAAACGCATAATAGATAAGAGAAAATTGAAATAGGAGGCTCAGATGGCTGTAAGGCAAATCTCGGTATTCCTGGAAAATAAGATAGGTAGATTAGCTGAAATTACTCAGATTTTAGGAAATAAAGAAATCAATATTCGGG
>JBHIEA010000343.1:0-1850 GCA_046760365.1 bacterium | reverse complement strand
AGTCAAAAAATATCTAGCAAAACTCATGGAATCAAAATGAAGAAAGGAGGAAAATGGCGATGATCTTCATTGGTGAGCGAATCAACGGTGGATTCAAAGATATAGCCAAGGCGGTAAAGGAAAAAGACTCGGGTATTATTAAGCAATGGGCTCTTCGACAAACCCAGGCCGGAGCAGACTACATTGACGTCAACATCGGGGCAGTCTCCAATAAAGTAGAGGACTATATCTGGATGATACGTACCGTTCAGGAGACGGTGCCCACTCCCATTTCTATAGATACTAACAAATTGGAGTTCGTGAAAGATGCGCTAAAACTTTGCCAGAAGAAACCCCTCATCAATTCTACTACCGCCCATGATGAAAAATTAGACCAACTTGTTCCCTTGGCGGTCGAGTACGAGGCTAGCTTGATTGGAGTTTGTATGGATGAGAAAGGCAGCCCTCAGGATGTAAATAGAAGGGTGGAACTAGCGGCCAAGATCTTCACCTATACTGTTGAAAAGGGATTGCCCCCGGAAAGACTATTTTTGGATCCAGTGATTATGCCCTTGAAGTTTCTTCAGCCTCAGGGGGCTAAGGTCCTCGAGGCCGTTAGCCAGTTTAAACTCCTTTCTGATCCATCCCCTCATATAGTGGTAGGGCTCAGCAATATCTCATCTCAAGCCCTCGAATCAAAATTAATCAATCGGACCTTCCTGGTAATGGCTATTGAAGCAGGATTAGATGCAGCTATCTGTGATGTCACCGACACGGAACTAGTAAATGCTGCTATCACTGCAGAATTAATAAAAGGTAAACATATCTATTCCGATTCCTTTATAAAGGCTTATCAGGCAGCCAAAAAGCCAGGGGTCAGTGACTAGTGGTGGGACTACCACTTTTGGGGCTGCCGTCCGGTTGATTATCTACCGGAAATTAAAGCTTGGTTTTTTTTATCCCTTCCATCTCTAGCCAAATTTTTTGCCAGATGCTGTTCACGGGAAAAATCTAGCTGCGCTTCAACCAGCCCTCTATGCCTGGTGTTCTAAGATTTCTGGCTGCTTGAAGAGATCGTCCTTTAGAACAATTTTAGCTTCAATAACGCCCTAGACGTCAGGGCTGCCTGAAGAAAGATGGTGCACTAGCGTAAGCGGGTGTCGATCTGGCTCACTCAGTGCTCTAGAAAATCCTTATAGGGCAGAAAAAGATAATGCGCCAAAACCGGTAATAATCGTGAACTTGACAGTATCTACTTGACAGCACTGACAAATTTCCGTAAAATAAAATATAAAGCCTTTTAGCTACAATGGCTGCCAAAGGGGGAGAATCATTTGAATTGCAAGGGCTGGAGGACGAGAAAAAAATTGGTTACCTGGCAGGACTTTGAAAGGGTTAGCCAAATAAAGAAGAAATTAAATAGAGTTTGTTACGATTAGAGGTTTTCACGGCGAAGAATTTGCCTGGGAAAGCCTGTGAGTGGAGTAAGATTTGGTTGCATGAGGACTGAGGAGGTGATGAAAAAAAGGCAATGGTAAAGAAGAATATGAAGGCAGTGATTTTGGCAGCCGGGGAAGGGACAAGAATCAAATTAAAGATCCCCAAGCCTCTGGTGAGAATAAATGGTCTCTCACTTCTAGAAAGGACGATTCTCACCTTTGCCGATTTAAAGGTACAGGAATTGGTGATAGTAGTTGGGTATCAGGCTGAGAAGATCAAAAGACACATAGCTGAAAGGTCCATTGTTCAAGAGTACAAGATTACCTGGGTGGAAAATGAACAGTTTCATCGAGGAAATGGGCTATCCGTTCTCTTAACTCAAGATTATGTGGGAGATCGTTTTCTTTTAAGCATGGTCGATCATATTTATG
>JBHIEA010000342.1:0-1862 GCA_046760365.1 bacterium | reverse complement strand
CAATTTTCCTTCCCCATTCATCAGCTTTTAACAAAGCCTCCTGAACCATACTCTCGTTGATAGGAAAGGGAAGGTTGTGAATACGACTTTCCTTTTTGCAAATCTCTTTAACTAGGCGAGTAAGCTTTCCCTGGTTGGTGGATAGGCCTAGTTCTTTTAGGGTCAAAGGTAAATCCAGAGCAGAATAAAGCAGCAAAAGCTTCTCGATTTCATTTTCATCTCGTTGTTCCAGAATTAACTGCATAATCACTCCGAAGGCTACTCTTTCTCCATGAAGTGCGCCCCGAGTCTCTTCTAAATGAGTCATCCCATAGTTTAAGGCGTGAGCTGCCAGAGAACGGCACCTCCCCTTGCCCAATCCACTCACCAGCCCGGTTAGGAGGATATTGACCTCAATGATTTCCTCAACCTCTCTACTACAGATTTTTCTCTCCCCATCCTGCTTTGCTCTGGGCCCCAAATCTTCTACCAGGTCATGAGATTTTTTGGCTAGATCAAGGGCTAACTGAATGGTAAAGTCTTTTACCCCTCCCTCGGTGCTCACCCGTGCCTCGTACCATTTGGCCAAGGCATCTCCCATCCCGGCGGAGAGTAGTCTCACCGGAGCACGGGCGATGATCTCTGGATCTACCAGGGTTAAATCCGGGCTTCTTTTTAAGTCTAGGGTTTTCAGGTAAACCCCTTCTTCTGTGTAGAGAGGCGCGATGAAAGACCAGCCAGAACAGGTAGCCGCGCTGGTAGGAAAGGTGATTATGGGAAGGCCTGCATTGCAGGCGGCCGCTTTAGCCGTATCCATTGCCTTCCCCCCACCACATCCTATCACTACATCTATTCTTTTCCTCTTCAAGAGGTTGGTAATCCTTTCAACTTCTGGGCGGGAGCATTCTCCTTGGAACTGCTCAAATGTAGGGACCAGATTTTCCTTACCCAAGCTATCAGAAAAAACCTCTCCCACCTGACCATAAACTGTCCTGTCAGTCAGAACCAGTGGCTTTCTGCCTAAGGACAGGACAAATTCTCCTATTCTGTTAGCTACTCCTTTTTTCTGAATATATCTTCTCGGAGCTAAAAAAAGATCGATCATATTGCTCTACCTTCGTGCCCGGGCTTGATAAATACCTTGGGCAATTTCTAGTCCAATCAGTTTTTTCTATCCGATAGTCATCAACTACCAACCACCTACCTCGAGATGTTGCCTCTTCAGGTGATTCTCTCCTAATGACCTCCAAATGCATTAGTTTCATCGTTATAATACTGCTTTAAAGGTAAATGTCAAGAAATATCTCGGGACTCTTCCCCTTCGTCGCTGTATATCGACTTTGGATTTTTTCTGCTCGTCTTCTCGTCTCGGGAAAGACGTGAAACTCGTCGCTTTGCTCCTCAGACAACACGTCTTTCTTTTTCCTCAACTATTCTTGAGGGGGAACATATTCCCCCTCAACGCTCGCTTTGCTCGCTGCTCCCCCTCAATTCAAAACCTGCCTAGCTGACTCGTTAAGGTGGCTGATATAAGGCTCCTGGCTGCGCCACCTTCGGTCCAGGGAAAGTCCCTCGATACGCGAATAAATCTCCTGCACACTAATACTTTCTTGGTACTGTCAAGAACGAATGGGGGTTAGAAAAAAATTTCTTACCGAGGAAAAATCCAAAGAAGGCGGCTATTTGACTGGTAGCTCATTTTTGGTAAACTTTTGAAATCCCGTCGAGACAGAGTGCAGGGTCTAGAGAGATCTTTAATTGTTCGATATTCTGGGGCGATGGGTGTGAGAGCAAAAAATATATTTTTGAGAAGCTATGGCTAGCTTGAGGAGATTTCCAATGAAAAGTCAAGGACAAATTTCTAAAAACCCAAAAAGACAAAA
>JBHIEA010000341.1:0-1866 GCA_046760365.1 bacterium | reverse complement strand
CTTGACAATCGGCCAATTTTTTATAGAATTAAGGCTGATATGGTTCTTACTGTTACCCTTAATCCCGTCTTGGACCGGGTTGTTGAAATACCTGATTTTCGAGTGGGGAGGGTCAATCTGGTAGCCAAAGAGAGAGTAAGGGTGCCAGGGGGAAAGGGGATAAATGTCTCCCGGGTAGCTAAAACTTTAGGTGAGCCAACGTTGGCCACTGGTTGGCTGGGAGGCCGTAGTGCAAGATTTATAAAGGAGAGATTAAAAGAGGAGGGCATAGCTTCCGACTTTGTTCCCATAAAGAGAGAAAGTAGGGGGAATTTGACCATTCTTGATCCGGTAACCCACAGTCAAACCCACTTGGTGGAAGCCGGTCCCCGGATTTTCGCGCCTGAAATAAAAAAACTAGAGGAAAAGATTGCAGATTTGGTAAAAATCGCAAGAGTGGTGGTTTTTTCTGGAAGCATCCCTCCAGGAGTACCTAAGAATATCTACAATTCCCTGATCCGTTTGGCCTACCAGGAAAAGGAGGAGATTATCACTATTCTGGATACGCGAGGTGAGCCTCTCAAACAGGGGCTTGAGGCCAGGCCCTTTATGCTTAAACCCAACAAAGAAGAGATGGAGAATCTGATTGGAAAAAAATGTGAGTCTGAAGAGGATTTGATTCGAGAGGCAAGAGCTCTTCTCAAAAAATATGCTCAGCTTGTGGTTGTCTCCCGAGGGAAGGATGAGGTTATGGTGATGACGAAAAAGAGGCTAATCATGGTGTCTCCCCCTGAAATAAATCCTCTGAATACAGTAGGAGCAGGAGATGCTCTGGTGGGTGGTTTTGCAGTGGGACTTTCTCGAGGATTAAGTTTAAAGGAGATGTCAGCTCTGGCGGTGGCTTGTGCGGCCACGAGTGCAGAAGAGGGAAGGGAAAAACCGCTTTCTTTTGAAAGAATAAGTGAGCTTAAGGATAAAATTAGGTAGAAAGAGGCAAGAGAATGAGTTCTCAGAAAAATAAAGGTGATATAGATTACAAAAAGAAATATTTAGAGATAAAAACAAAACTCACCACTAAAGAAAAAAAGCTTAGTGATGCTAAAAGGGAGATTTCCTCTCTACGTAACCTGCTTAAAGCAGTGAAGGAGGAACTGAAATCAACCGATAAGGAAGCGGATGAATATCTGGATTATCTCAAGCGATTAAAGGCGGAGTTTGAGAATTATAAACGCCGTAGCCAAAAAGAGAAAGAAAGGATAGTTAGTTGGTCCAACGAGGATCTAATTAAGCAATTTTTACCGGTTTTAGACGACCTCGAAAGAGCGGTGGACTCAGGACAACAGTCAAAGAACCTTGCGAGTCTGGTGGAGGGGATGAGGATGATTCTGGAAAAGCTAAAAGGCGTACTTCAGAGGCAGGGACTGGAGGAGATTAAGGCAAAGGGCGAACCTTTCAATCCCCATTTTCATGAGGCGCTTATGAGTGTGGATCTGGCCGAATATCCGGATAATTTAGTAGTGGAGGAGATGAGAAAAGGTTACAAGCTCAACGATAGGATTTTAAGACCAGCTATGGTTAAGGTGAATAAAAAAAGCGACGAAAACAAAATAAAAGATAAAAGCAAAGATAAGTGATCAGGACGGATTGGATTTTATGATCAAAACTGACTTCTGGTCACGATGAAGGGGGTTTCTTTATGAGTGATAAGAAAGTAACCAAGAAAATAATTGGTATTGATCTAGGTACCACCAACTCCTGTGTGGCAGTAATGGAGGGAGATGAGCCTGCGGTTATCCCCAATCAAGAGGGCTCCCGAACAACTCCTTCCATAGTTGCTTTCACCGATAAAGGAGAGATGTTAGTGGGTGGACCAGCTAAAAGACAGGC
>JBHIEA010000340.1:0-1891 GCA_046760365.1 bacterium | reverse complement strand
TGAACTTAGGAAATTTGGCTGATATAACACCCTTTAATGAGTGAAAGAGGGGAACACTCGGGTTTAAAATAGCTCTTTTGCAGAATAGTAAAGACTTAGCAGTTATTTTCCCCAAGAATCATCAAAGACCCCAAATATTTTGCTCTAAAACCCGCAGTAAATACTTCTCACCTCATCCGTTTAACCGGATAAAAACTATTTCTTCAAGCTCCCCCATAATGATACGTTCAAGTGCATTGTGGAAAAAAACGTGGGGGAGCTCATTGAGAATTATCACTTTAGTATTTCGGGTCGATGAGGATATCCAAAGACAGGCCAGTTCCAGTAAATAAATGGTTCCTTATAATCCGCTTCGGTGACTACCCGGTCGGGGATAAGAACCCATGGAGTATACGCTGCACCACAGGTAGATGGTCTTATCGTATATCCAACAACGCCCCACTTTGGATGCTCATACCATTGTAGGGGTGCAAAATCCGTACCCGGTACGGTTGCATTTGTTTGTAACTCTGGAACGTACTTTGACACTGAGAATATATCTCCCATCTGGGGCAGTGCCTCTGGACCATGCTTCCAAAACTGTTTCAAAATTTCAAGGGCTGTCGCTGTCATGTAGCCTCCAGTTGGCATCATACGGCAATAATCCTGATATCCGTTTATATATCCGTCTAGGTTAACGGGGAAGAAATCGACATCTACCGCTATAATATCCTTAATCTTTCCCTCAGACCATCCTAAATCTTTCGCTGCTCTTACCCAGGCTTCGTGGTAACCTCCCATCACCTCGAAGACTGCTACAATACCCGGGTTTGCCGCCATTGCAGCCTTTACGTATGGAAACTCAGCCTCAGCATCCCAGGAGTTGCCAACGTCTACGATAGGTATATCTATACCAATCTTAATATCTGGACCGAATCTCTCTATCAGCTTATCGCGCACGTATTTTCCGCAGTACCATCCGGACTCGTAATCGTCACGCTGGACGAATGCCATTGGCCAACGGTTGTAGATATCGATTCCGAAGTTAACGACCGGAACACCTGCTTTCTCAGCCATCTCTCCTATTTTTGCATTCGCTAAACTATCTGCAGGGCATAGGACGATGGCGTCGACACCATCCTTGATTGCCATGGCGGCCAGGTCATTTTGCTTCTTTGGATCCGCATCGCTCCAGTATACCTTGTGCTTCCACCCTAGAACATCTCTGCTGTACCATTCGAAGGCATCCTTATTTAACATGTCCCACGGATTGTATATGCTCAGTGGCATATAGCCGATGAAAGGCGTCCTACCCGCTTTGATTGGATTTTTCACCGTGCTCTCAAAGATCGAAGTATATGCCTCCACCTTCCAGGTATTCCATGTTTCTATAGCAGCTGGGTCGACATCTATAACCTTTGCCTTGGCCGGCGGAAGCGGCTTTCCCATTACCCCATCCAGGAATCCAGTGGCCCGGAGAACCTCTGATGTGGTACCTCTATAACCGTGGGTCTGGAGGATGACCGGTTTTTCTTCCTTTTCGCCAGCAAACAAAGCAAGTGGAGCACAAAGCATCAAAACCAGAGCAAGAAAAAAAATCTTTCTTACAATCTTTTTCATTTCTCTTTCCCTCCTTTATTTGACATTGTTCATTCTTCTCTGGAAAGCTCCCAAAAGAGAAAATAATTTTTCAACACTTTCTTCGTTGGAAAACCTTCCTTTCCCGAGCTAATGGGCCTATTTATTCCCTTGCCTCTCACCTCCTCCGGCCCTATTTTTAGCTTTCTTCTTATCAAGAATCTAACTTCATTGTTTATTGTACCACGTATTTTTTTTTTTGTCAAGGGCAATTTTCTCTGGTAACTGTTCAAAATTTGGTGGGTAAATGCTTACCTGTTTCTAATTAACGGCA
>JBHIEA010000339.1:0-1892 GCA_046760365.1 bacterium | reverse complement strand
GTATAGGACTGGAGGTGGCAGGAGCAATATTTGCCGTATTTTTAGCCCTGATTCTTTTCAAGGCTGGCCAAGAGAAGGAGAGGCCCCAATGATATTTTTCCTGTGCTTTGTAATTTTCCTTATTGGGCTCTACTGTGTCATGGTCAAAAAGAACATCTTAAAAATCGTGATTGGAATAGCCATTATGGAATATTCGGTTAATCTTTTCTTAATTCTTCTGGCCTATCGCTGGAGAGGAGTACCGGCCATAGTAACGGAGGGAGCTGCCCAGGCAAAATTTGTTGATCCTCTACCCCAGGCACTGGTTCTCACGGCTATAGTCATAAGTATAGCGACCTTAGCCCTGATTGTATCTCTTTGTATACGCATTCACCAGAGATATAGAACATTTGATATAACCGAGATCCGCAGGTTAAAAGGATAGTCCAAAATGAATTTAATTCCCCTCTTTGTGGCTGTTCCTTTGGGAGCTGCCTTTATTCTGGCCCTTTTAGGAAAGCTTAAGGAAGGGGTGAGCGATCTCCTGGCGACTCTTTGTACTCTTATTCTGGTTACGGTCTCCTTTGTCCTCATTGGTAAACTCAAGACCCACGGAATCTTTGTGTATGCCATAGGTAAATGGACTCCACCCTGGGGGATAAATCTGGTTCTTGATGGACTGAGTCTGTTGATGCTGATCGTCATAAATACCATTGCCTTTTTAGTTATTCTCTATTCGATCAATTACATGAGGCAATATACCGCAAAATCTAGATTTTATGCTTTATTTATGCTCATGCTGGCCGGGATGAATGGAGTGGTCTTGACAGGGGACTTCTTTAACCTCTTTGTATTCGCGGAAATTGCCGCTATATCCTCCTACGCCCTAGTTGCCTTTGGAGTAGAGGCAGAGGAGTTGGAGGCATCTTTCAAGTATATGGTTATGGGATCGGTTGCTTCTATTCTTATTCTCTTTTCGGTGGGACTAATCTATGGTCTCACGGGAAGCCTTAATATGGCTGATGTGGGAAGGATAATTCAGGGCAAAAGCAATGTTCTTCTCTCCTTCTCCATGATTCTCTTTTTAGCTGGTTTTGGATTGAAGGCAGCCGTAATCCCCTTCCATGCCTGGCTTCCCGATGCTCATCCCAGCGCTCCTGCTCCCATTTCCGCAATGCTTTCCGGGGTCTTAATCAAAGCTCTAGGGGTCTATGCCTTGATGCGGATTTTCTTTAATGTCTTTGGCATGGAGATTCAGCTTTACTGGACCTTTATGATCTTAGGATGTGTTTCTATGATCGGAGGTGGCCTCTTAGCTTTAAGACAGGAGGATCTTAAGAGACTTCTTGCCTATTCCTCTATCTCTCAGATCGGCTACATAATCCTAGGTTTGGGATGCGGTAATTACTGGGGCCTTATTGGAGGACTTTTCCACCTTTTAAATCACGCCTCTTTTAAATCGCTTCTGTTTTTGAATTCGGGCGCGGTGGAATACTCTACTGGAACGAGAAAACTGGAGAAGATGGGGGGTTTAAGTAAGGTAATGCCGGTCACAGGAGCTACCTCAACCATTGCTTCTCTATCTATTTCGGGAATTCCTCCTTTTAATGGATTCTGGAGTAAGCTCTTCATTATCATCGGCCTTATTCAGGCAGGACACTTTGTCCTGGCCGTCATAACTATTCTGGCTTCCGTCTTGACCCTTTCCTATTATCTGAGGATGCAAAGATACGCCTTTTTTGGAAAACTAAGGGAGGGTCTGGAGAAAGTAAAGGAAGCTCCTTCTTTGATGAGTTTTTCGGTGATAGTCCTGGCTGTAGTTTGCCTGGGGGTGGGGATCCTCTTCTATCCGGTAATGAAGATTGTGCTGGAGCCAGCAGTGGAGGTCCTCCAGGAAGGGATAAGATATAGCA
>JBHIEA010000338.1:0-1898 GCA_046760365.1 bacterium | reverse complement strand
TGGCTTGATAAATTTGCTGATAATCGTGTCCGTCCACTTCGAGAATTTCCCATCCATCAGCAAGGTAGTTTTCTTTAATATTCTGAGGCATAATCTTATCAAGAGGACCGCTTAGTTGGAGTCGGTTGTAATCGATGATTACTGTAAGATTGTTTAAGCTATATTTTTTGGCAAAGCGTCTTGCTTCTCCTACCTGACCTTTTGCCTGCTCACCATCACTCATAACTACGAAAACCTGATAATTTCGCTGATGCAGTTTAGATGCCAAAGCAAAGCCACAGCCAGCAGAAAGACCCTGACCCAGATTACCACTGCTCCATTCCACACCTGGGATTTCTCGCTCTACATGTCCCTCGAAGATAGTTCCGGCTTTGCGGAATCTGGTGATGACACTATCCACGTCAAAAAAGCCCACCCGGGCTAGAGCAGCGTAAACTCCGGGAGAGGTGTGTCCGTGACTGATCACAATACGGTCACGCTCATCCCAGTAAGGATGAGCAGGATCCACATTAGCGCAGCAATACAAAACCAGATATAGGTCAATGCTGGACATCGATCCTCCAGGATGACCTGATTTAGCCAGAGTGGTCATCTTCAGGATGTCTCCCCGGGCAAACCTTGCCAGCTCTTTCAGTTTAGCTATTTTTTCCTCACTCAGTTTTTCACTATAGAATCCCCATGACATTCTTTTAGCCCTTTTCCCATAAATAAATTAGTCTAGTCTTCATCTATCTGGATGGCCTCGGATGGACACTCCTCAGCGGCTTCTTTTATTTCATCCTCAAAGTCATTAAAATCGGTGGCTTGCTTTACCACAGCCACATCATTAACTTCAAAAACCTCAGGACAGGTCTCTTCGCAAATTCCGCAGGCGGTGCATGCTTCTTCGTCGATCCGGACCTGTATAATCATTGAACTCTCCTTTTTGGTTTTCATGGTAGTAAAACTACCTTAAATGTCAAATACCTCCAAATCCATAAGATGAGAGACCCTATCCCTAATACCCAGCAATAGTAGCTGAATAAAGAAAGTTTACCCTTAAGTACACTCTTTCGAAGAATAATCAGAGAAAGGTATCCGGCTACAAAGGCAGATGAGGCTCCCGCTATCCAGGGAAGTGGGTGAGGGGGAAAGATTTTTTCGATTAAGACATCTTTTAAGGAAAGACTTAAGGCACCCAGAATAGCAGGAATGGAAAGGAGGAAGGAATAACGAAAGGAAGATTCTCTGTTGATTCCCCTTAAGAGTCCAGTAGATATGGTGGCCCCTGAGCGAGATATGCCCGGGACTATGGCTATTCCCTGCATCACTCCTATAAGGAGAGCATCCATTATGCCCATCTCTTTTATCCCTTTGCCGGTCTTCTTTGTTTTTCCCCCCACTCGGAGAATAATCCCGGTGATGATGAGCGTGGCCGAGGTAATCACCACTCTGGTGAATAATAAATTTGCCCAAATCCGTAGAATTAGCCCCAGAATCGCAGTAGGTATGGTACCCACTATGATAAGATAGAAGATCTTACGTTCTAGTAAGGCTTGAGAATGGGGTGACTTTAATCTTATGAGCGAGCCTATTATGCTGCCTAGATCATGCCGGAAATAAATTAGAACCACTACTAGGGTTGCCGTATGCAAAGCCACATCAAACGAGACCAGGGGACGTCTTAGCCCCAAATAGTGCTGCATAATTACTAGGTGGCCAGAGCTACTCACTGGAAGAAATTCGGTAACTCCTTGCAACAAACCTAGAATTAGGGCCTGAACTATGGACATGGAGTGGAGGCAGGAGACATTCCCGCTTATCTTGCCTTTCTTTCTTTACATATTCCTCTCTGTGAGCTCCCAATAAATTCACAGAGGTGTCGGATTTGAGGATTTGATTCTAACTCATTGGAAATC
>JBHIEA010000337.1:0-1917 GCA_046760365.1 bacterium | reverse complement strand
AGGTTAGAAACCGTGCGAATTATTGCCTCGTTTTCATCTTCTTCATCTATATAGCCATCCTCATCATCGTCCTTCCCGTTGGTGCCCAACTTTGCCATGAGAAGAATTTCCAGGATCTCCCCTATTTCATTAAAAGGTCCCTTTTTGGAGTCTCCATAGTTGATGATGGAGATGGCCAGGGAAGGATCAATCCCTGGCAGGGCCTCCAGAACCTTTTTGGGAGCGGTGTTGATATTTATCCTTCCCTTGACCGGTAGCTCGGGAGGATCGGCTACGGTAATCTTGTCTAAAATTCTCCAGTCGCCCCCCTGGATAAGCTTTACTGTCCGCCACTCTTTTCCTACATGAATGAAGCCGAGCTCACCTATGTTGGCGAAGGGTCTATTCTTCACATAGAAACTACTGTAATCATCTTTATCCTTTCCCTCACCCACATCCGGCATCCAGAACCAGTTACGAAATCTCGGACTTCCCCCGGGAAGGTTACTCACGAATTTTCGCACTCGGGGATCGTTTTTTTCGAAGGCATTCCAGGGAGCCCCATAATTACGATAAGACACCTTATCCACCACATCGCCCTGGGCGTTTTTCAAAATCACCGTATCCGCATAATCATCGAGAATTTCCTTACCTATAGTTTTTCCTTTCATTCTTATGACCATGTTAAACAAAAGCCTGAAGCTGCGAGGGGCTATTTTTCCTCGCAGTCTTTTGTTACCCAGAGAGGTCTTAATCCTCCATCCTCCAATTTTGCAGCTACTATCATAAGGATTGAAAAGTTCAACCCACTCTATTTCTATATCCACTTTTGCTTTCTTGGCCTCGGCAGCCGTTGCTACTCTTTCTCCCATGATTTTAAAAAAAAACGAGGTTTTCCTCTTTGCTTCATCTTTAGATTCATGTTCCTCTATGATTTTATCTATCTCTTGCTTTAACTCTCCTTCTTTTTCTGAAGTTCCTTTTTTTACTTCCTCCATTATGGTGGAGGAACCTGTTCTTACTTTCTCGTCAGTTTTCTCTTTAATCTTTTCCCTTATTTTCTCCCCCAGAAATCTGGCTCCTCCCTCGGCCAGTCCAGTTATAGCCACCCGAACCGAGGTGGTAAAATGAGGCATTACCTCATTGATGTAAGGCGTACACTCAAGACCGTATTTTCCATTACATTCGGTGGGGCGGTTGTCTGGGTCTCTAAAATCAACCACATTGGCAGCTATTTGATCGGCTATCTCAGGGAAGATGCCTACTTTCTGGAGAGTCTGGCTAATCACAGGTGGGGAAGCCGTATTAATATTGATTCTTAGGTTTCCTTCTTTGTCCAAGTTCTTATCATAAGAATAGATAGTAAGATAGTCTTTTATTTTGCTGAAGGTTTTGTCTCCTATTCCAGGAATGAGCCTTATCTCCTCCACCGTATTAAAGGGATTGTCATCTCCATAAGGTTGATCAGGACAGAACTCGTCCGGCTCATCCACTCCTTCATCTGGCTCGTCAATCTCACCATCTCCGTCATTGTCGATGCCGTCGGACTGAAGAACCATCCTGTCTTCGTCATCATCTACGCCTTTAGCTCCTGGGGCTCCATCTTCGCCATGGCGATAGCTTATAATGGCCTGGACTCCTTCATCTGTCTCGTCGCTCTTGCCATCTTTATCATTGTCTATCCCGTCGGAGCAGAGTTGGCGGTTAATGGCTTCTATTGCCCCCAGATTAATCTCCCAAGGAGTCCATCCCTCATGATATTTTCCTGTTCCCACTACATTCAGGTTGACCTTGGATGCTTCGTCAAAGATACCTAGTCTTTCAGTATTTTCATTCTCTCCGGGGTTCTCAGCTTCGGATACCTCGTAGTTTCCTTCCCCCAAGGATTCTTTGAAACCCCTTGCCCACGGCTCATAAAGATCATCGTATTCATTGGTG
>JBHIEA010000336.1:0-1954 GCA_046760365.1 bacterium | reverse complement strand
TGATGAAAACAGAGGGAATAGAATTAACCTTCGAGGACCATGCAATTAGGGAGATCGCACGTCTGGCCTCTCTGGTGAATGAGCGAACCGAAGACATCGGGGCCAGAAGGCTGCACACCGTTATGGAAAAGCTTCTGGAAGATATTAGCTTCAATGCCTCCAAAATGAGGCGAAAGTCCTTTAAGATTACCTCTAGCTACGTCAAAGAAAGACTAAAAGACATAGTGGAAAGTGAGGATCTTTCCCGCTATATCCTGTGATGATGGCGTGCTTGACAAATTCGCTCAGGATGATAAATTAAGAAGCGCCTCTCGGCAAGGGGGATGAAGGTTTGCTAATTCTAAGTCCAGGCATCGGAATTTCAATAATTTCTATGAATGGTTATTCAAATAAACCTCGGCAGACCAGATATTAGAAAAAAGAGGGGAGGCCTGCTCTCTCATGCCCTGAGCGGACGGGCAGAGTGCCGAAAGGCAGCGAGAGTCGGCTTTGCCGATCGAGCCGTCGAGGGGGGCATTCCGAAAGAATCGGCGAAGCCCTATTTCCCCCCTCGAGTATCTTGAAATTAAGGAAAAGGGGGTGAGAAAAGAGTTTAAAATCTAGAAAAGGATGCGAAAAGGAGAAAAAATGATGAAAATTAGAATAGGGTTGGCTCTATTGATAGCAGGGGGTTTAGTGTGCAGCACTACCTTGGTTGGCTCAGCCGCCCAGCAGGGGGGAACTTTAGTGTTTGGTAGTAGTGGAGATGTCTCCCGCCTTGATCCAGCCGATGTCACTGATGGAGAGTCGATCCAGCGAATGGACAACATTTTCGAAGCATTGGTCGAATACAAGAAAGAGAGTACCGAGGTTCAGCCCTGTCTGGCAGAATCCTGGGAGGTCTCTGAGGATGGACTTGAATTTACCTTCTATTTGAGGAAAGGTGTGAAATTCCATGATGGCACCGACTTCAATGCCGATGCGGTTGTATTCTCCTTCAGAAGACAGTATGACGAAACGTATCTTCCCTGGCATGATTATGGCGAGTGGGCTTACTGGGGCTGGATGTTTGGCGATATCAAAGAAGTAAAGAAGATTGACGATTACACGGTAAAAATTGTGCTCAAGAGTAAAAATGCTTCTCTTTTAACCAGTCTGGCCATGTTCACCGTCAATATTGTCAGTCCCACCAATGCACTCAAATGGGGTCCAGATGCTTTTAAACACCCCTGTGGTACCGGTCCCTTTAAGTTCGTTGAATGGGTGAAGGACGACTACATCACTCTGGTGGCCAATGAGAACTATTGGCGCAAAAGACCTTACCTAGATAAACTGATCTTCAAGGTAATTCCTGATCCTTCGGCTCGGCTTATGGCTCTAGAAAAGGGTGAAATTGATGGGATGGAGTATCCTGATCCGGACCAGATTCCCAGAATAAAGGCCCATCCCGACCTTAAACTTCTGACTCAGCCGGGAATGAATGTCGGCTACCTGGCCATGAATATGTGGGATGAGACTCCCGGTTTTGAACCACCCTTCGGTGATGTAAGGGTGCGGCGAGCTATCGCACACGCCATCAACAAGAAAGATATAGTGGATTATCTTTACGCAGGAACGGCGACGGTAGCCAAAAATCCTTTGCCTCCCTCACTGTGGGGCTACAACGATGAGATCGAGGATTATGAATACAATCCCGAGATCTCGAAGAAACTCCTGGCTGAAGCAGGGTATCCTGATGGATTTAAGACCACTCTTTGGGCGATGCCGGTGTCCCGTCCTTACATGTTTGATCCCCGTAAGATTGCCGAGGCCATTCAGTCGGATCTCCGAAAAGTGGGAATCGAGGCCGAGATCTTCTCTGAAGAGTGGGCTACCTATCTCCAGGATACCGAGGCGGGAAAGCATCCCATGTGCCTTCTGGGATGGACCGGAGATAACGGGGACCCCGATAACTTCATCTACGTCCTGCTGGATA
>JBHIEA010000335.1:0-1966 GCA_046760365.1 bacterium | reverse complement strand
CTGATGTAGTATCGCTATACATATATCGGCTAGTGGTTCGCGAAGGGAAAATAGCTTACCCGGCCACTATTTCTGTGATGTTGAGTATAATCATTTTGGGTTTTACCCTAGTTGTAATAAGATTGCGCAGGGAGGACTGAGATTAAGAAGGGGACAGTTCGAATTGGCACCTGGGTCTTTCTATGTTTATTTGCCATTTACTCGCTGGTCCCTTTGTATCTAACAATCATCACATCTTTGAAATCCACTCCTGGACTGTACAAGAATCTGATATTTCCTACCATGTTTAAGTGGGAGAACTACCCGACAATTTGGTTTGAAGGTAGATTTGGCACGTATTTTCTAAATAGTCTCATAATCACCATTCCGGTAGTTCTGCTGACGGTCATCTTTTCGTCACTCGCGGGGTACTTTTTTGCCAAGATGGATTTCCCCAAGAAAGAAGTTATTTTTCTTGTTTTTCTGCTGGGGCTAATGATACCGTTACCAGCACTCATAGTCCCACTTTACTTCAATTTGAGTGCGATGGGCTTGCTAAATAGTTATCTCGGAGTTATACTTCCGGAAGTAGGGATTCAACTCCCTTTCGGTATCTTCCTGATGAGGACTTTTTCGGAGAGCATATCGGACGAGATTATAGACGCAGCCAGAGTCGAGGGGGCTTCTAAGATACGGTTGTTTACAAAGATTATTTTGCCTCTTTCGATACCAGGCCTTCAGTCGCTTGGAATTATCAGTTTCATGTTTGCTTGGCAGAGATACCTGCTGCCCCTACTTGTAATACAAGATGTAGGGAAAAGGCCATTAACTGTGGGAGTTTTCACATATTTGGGGAGATACACGATAGACTATCCAGGTCTCACAGCGGCAGCAATCATAACTTTCACTCCTATAACCGTTGTCTTCTTGATGCTCCAGCGAGCCTTTACCAGGGGTCTTACCATGGGTGCCATCAAATGAGAGGATCTTCAGTTATTGATCGGTGTAAAAGACGATTTTGGAAGGCGGGCAGCAAGGATTGACGTTGGAGGAAAAGATAGGAAACGGAATAGCATATGGCCAGGGAGCACAGTAGCCACAATTCTCCAATTCTGTGAGAGGCATTCGATCAATAAAAGGAGGTTGTTCTAATGGATAAGAAGCAGAGACTGATGACCGTGTTGCGTCAGCAGGAACCCGATAGAATTCCCTGGGTGATCTACCCCCTTATGGTAATCTTGGGTGCGAGTGAGCGGGAGTTCAGAAATCGTGGCCTCAGTTTCTATTTGCCGAGGCCGCTCCATCGCTTGCGAAGAAGTAATGTTGAAATCATTGATACGGTGAAGATTGACGAGAAAAACCAGCTTCAGAATATCACAAGAAGATACGCCACTCCAAAAGGCGACCTTGTGGGCGTGTACCGGATGCCATATGAAGCTGCTCCTCAAACTTTCGAGGAGGCGGGACTGTGGCACCCTAGTCCTATTCCAGGCGAAGGTATCTGGACGATAGAGTACCCTTTCAAGAAACGGTCCGACTATCGAGTTCTGGAATTCATAATAGAGGACTCCACCTATGAGGAAGACTATGATAGATTCACGGAAGCGAGCAATTTTCTTGGAGAAGAGGGCATCGTAATGGCAGGCATGGGGAAATCACCTTTTCAATCTATCATCTACGACTGGATGGGACACGTGCGATGCTTCACAGAGTGGAATGACCATCCTCAAGAATTCAACAGGTTGTATGAGATTATGTTTGAAAGACAAAGGGAGTTATATCAGATTGCCTCAAACTCACCTGCTGAGATCGTGTGGGAGGGAGAAAACGTCACTGGTATTCTAACCAGCCCTTGGTTCTTTGAAAAATTCTGTGTACCCTTCTATAATGAGATGGCTGAGGTGATCCACCAAAAAGGAAAAATCTACGGAGCCCACTTGGATGGGCACTTAAGATGTCTCAAGGGGCTAATTGCCAAAACTAAACT
>JBHIEA010000334.1:0-1981 GCA_046760365.1 bacterium | reverse complement strand
CTTCAGATAGAATAACAGTGCTACACTTAAGTATAAAAGAAGCCCTTTTGAAGTTGGTGTTCCCGTGCGAGAGGAAACGTACGATTTCAATCTCCTAATTTCTTATTCCTGGGGCGTTTATGGAAGAGCGAAAAAAGAAATCGTGCAAGTATTGGAGATGCTCGGCGATGAAGGCCCCGTAGTGAAGCGTACAATCGCGGAGGGAATAAGCGGCGTAAGAACTCGCCTAGATTCGCGGGAAGTCATCCGCGGCCTTCGAAGACTCTTTGACGAGGACCCCTTTGTCCTTCAATACACCTTGAAGTGGGTGCCTGTAGACCTCTGGGCACTCTCTGATATGGACTCCATGAAGGAAGCTGTTAGAAAGCTGAGAAACAGAATTCATGCGGGCGAGAGGTGGCGCATGACCGTGGAAAAGCGCAGATATGGTCGACATCATAAAATTGAAATCATAAGGGAGCTTGCTGAGCTCATAGATGAAAAGGTTGACCTTGAAAATCCTGAGAAAATCCTCCGTGTGGACATAATAGGGAGGTACGCGGGAATATCCGTCCTGACGCCAGAGGATATTTTTTCAGTATCTAAACCATATTTAGGGAGATCCGTATGACTATCCTAGCTGACCATTTTATCATACGCGCGCTCAAAATGAACTTATAGAAGATTATTTTTAATGTTCCATATTTACTTAAGTAGAAGCAATAACCCTAATTAAAATGAATACTTTCAATGCAAATTTAGATGAAAAGGAGGTGGTAACGTGAGAAAGAGTGTTGTCATGGTTGCTTCTGCGGCGATAGCCTTGATGATGAGTATAATGATTCCAGTAGCATATGCGCCTCGTGCTGATGCAATTGTGATTGAGCATACTTACACTTTTTCGGTCGGACCTGGCGCGCCGCATTGGGAGACATATTCAGGTCTAAGCGATGATGTCTACGGCAGTACGACTGGAACCGGCTACGCTGATAAGTTTGTGATGACCGTCACGGGGGACGTATGTATTCGCATTCGAGTGGTGGACTGCTGCTTGATGGGAGACACCATAGCCCTCGGAAAGTCAGCGAAAAAGTATTGGTATGCGACGTCTCCAGACGTAATTGAAATAATATATTGCTTTAAAGCAGGTGTATACAAGTTCTTCGTTGGCTACATTCCGCCACACACTGGAGTGTTCCCAGCCGGATATGACATCTACGTAACGTATCTCATACCGTAAACGATGACATAGACCACACCTATGAATACTATGCGCGCATGGCAGAGCTCTAGACCTTCTGGGCAGGCAGCTTTTGGACTGGTTTAACCTCTACTCCCCACTTTTTCTTCAAAAACCTTTCGAACTCCTGGAAAGCTATGCTTTTCGTTTCATTTAGCTTTAAGCAAAGAGGTTTACCTGCATATATCCAGCTTAAGTCGTATATTGCGGTTCTCCTTGTCAATTCGGGATTTTCTTTAACGGTTTGCACAAGGCCTTCAGGCGGGCCCTGTGGGAAAAGCCAGGCGGTGTACGAAACATCGACAACCTGATATGAAACACCCTTGCGAATGGCACACTTATGGTTTACAGCGATTTTCTCAAAAGTTGAGGGATGAACTGTTTGAGTCCAGAGAAAGTTATGGTACTCATCGTCTATCTTAACCCAGTCTTCGTGTTCAGAAGTTTTCCAGCCCCTTAGTTGGCACTGGCCCTTAAAACCGTCAAGAAGTTCCCAAACTTTAGGAATGTGCAAGACCATGGGTATTCCTTGTAATTAATTCTAGAATAAAGTTCTATACCACTAATTTAAGGTTAATTGACAAAAATGTTGAAAAAATGTCGGCAAAAAGCCTGCAATTTGAAAAAATGCAGAGAATCATCACTATTGCCTACAAATTTCCAATAAACATGACGCTTTAACTCCAAGTTTAACGCCTTTTCATAAACTTGAAGCATGTAAATTTGACGGATTTTCAAAGGATTTTCTACATTTATCCGACA
>JBHIEA010000333.1:0-1989 GCA_046760365.1 bacterium | reverse complement strand
AAAAGCAGGATCTCATATTTAAGATAATACAGAATGAGATTGATCGCGAAAAGGAGGCTTACGGATGCGGGGTACTAGATATTCTTGCCGAGGGATATGGATTCTTGAGGTCAAACTATATCTCCGGGCCAGATGATATATATGTTTCCCCCTCGCAAATTAAAAGATTTGACCTGCGTGAAGGAGACACGGTAAGTGGCCAGATTAGACCACCCAAGGAGAGTGAGAACTACTTTGCCTTACTCAAAGTAGAGTCGGTAAATGGAAAGGATCCTGAAGAGGCAAGAGAAAGGACTATCTTTGAAAACCTAACTCCTCTTTATCCTCAAGAACGCATCACTTTGGAAAACGTTTCTGGTGACATTTCTCCTCGTCTGATCGATCTTATTGCTCCTTTAGGAAAGGGACAGAGAGGTCTTATTGTGGCACCTCCCAAGACAGGAAAAACTATATTGCTGCAAAAAATCGCTAACAGCATCACCACCAATTATCCAGAAATACAACTTATGGTTCTTTTGATTGATGAACGACCAGAAGAGGTCACCGATATGCAACGGTCTGTGGACGGAGAAGTAGCCTTTTCCACCTTCGACGAACCTCCAAAGCATCATATCCGAGTAGCAGAATTAGTCATTGAAAAGGCCAAAAGGTTGGTAGAACAAAAATATGATGTAGTAATTCTCTTAGACAGTATCACCAGACTAGCTCGAGCCTATAACTTAGTTGTACCAACTTCGGGTAAGGTTCTTTCCGGAGGAATAGATGCCAATACTCTACATCATCCCAAAAGATTTTTCGGAGCGGCTCGTAAGGTAGAACAAGGCGGGAGTTTAACTATTTTAGCTACTGCTCTGGTAGAAACAGGGAGTAAGATGGACGAGGTTATTTTCGAGGAATTCAAAGGGACAGGCAATATGGAACTACGGCTAACCAGGGAACTAGCTGAACGAAGAATCTTTCCTTCCATTGATATTAATCGTTCGGGCACCAGGAAGGAAGAACTACTGCTGAGTGAGAGGGAACTTAAGATGATATGGGCCCTCCGAGATTATCTTAATCGACAGAACCTTAAGGAGCCCATTGAGGCGATAATAGAAGTAATGAAGAAAACCGAGAACAATCAACGATTTCTCGAGGTTATTTCTCACCTAGAAAAAAACTCAGGGGGCTAGGAGACTCCAATGAAAAAAGGAATACACCCACCTTACCACGAGACAATTATTAGATGCGCCTGTGGTGCAGAATACAAGACCAGGTCTACCAAGCGCAACTTACATGTCGAAATATGCTCCCGCTGTCATCCTTTCTTTACCGGTAAACAGAAGTTTGTTGACAGCGGAGGAAGAATAAAAAAATTCCAGCGAAAATACAAAACCACCCCCGAGCAAGCTTGAGGCTCGAATACTTTTGTTTTCTCTGTCTGCAGCACCTCAGTTCTCTCTTCTTGTTAGATAGAGCACCTCTTTACTCCGGAGGTATTACCAATCGCTGGCCTGGATAGAGAATATTCGGATTAGCAATCTTATTCTTATTAGCCTGGTATATCTTTTGCCATTTGGAAGGGTTGTTGTAAACATCTTTGTGTGCTGCGATACGCCAGAGACTCTCACCTTTCTTCACTTCATAAAGCTTGCCGATTTTTTTTACAGGGTAAAGTTTTTTGGGTTTGAGTTTAATAGGTTTTTTCCCTACCAGGCGTTCCAGAGCTCTTACCCTTTTTTCTAAATCGTTTAACTTGGCAAATAATAGATCTGTCTTCTCCTGTGTTTGTCTTGCTAATTGTTTGATTTCCCTTCTAGCTTGATCAGCCTCCATTTTTGCAGTGGCGGCCATTTCTTTAGCCACAGAAACACTAGTCTGAACACCTTTTACATCTTCCTCCAGACCTCCTACTTTTTCCTGGAGAGTAGCTACATCTCCCTGCACAGTGCTCATATCTCCCCGCAGATTAGCCATATCTCCCTGTAGATTAGCCATATCTCCCTGTAG
>JBHIEA010000332.1:0-1996 GCA_046760365.1 bacterium | reverse complement strand
AATACGAATCTCTTGGAGCTCTTGGTGGCATGTGTGGAATTGACAATCTAGAAGCAATTACGTTGGCGCATTTTCTGTGCAATGAATATGGTCTCGACGTAATTTCTACTGGGAGTACAATAGCCTTTGCCATGGAATGCTATGAGAAAGGAGTATTGACCAAAAAAGACACCAACGGATTAGAGCTTAAATTTGGCGATCCCGATGTCATGATAGAACTTGTGCACAAAATAGCTAAAAGGGAAGGCATTGGAAATCTACTAGCCGAAGGAACAAAGATCGTCTCAGAAAAACTGAATAAGGGAACCGAAAGATTTGCTATGCATGTTAAAGGTCTGGAGCTGCCAGCTTATGATCCCAGAGCTGCCAAGATATGTGGGCTAGCATTTGCTACTGCAAATCGAGGAGGTTGTCACATCACAGGTTATGTAGAAGGCCCTACTTTTCTTTCAATGCCTTTTCTTATCATTGAAGAAAGCGATGTTGGAGACATACTTCAGGAAATTCCTGAGACCGCTAAGGTTCTCAAGGATATGGAAGATGCACTTGCCGTTTTTGATGCGGTTGGGGGATGCAAATTTATGGGAATGGTTTTAACCGCAGAGGACTGGGCAACTTTGATATCGACTCTTACAGGTTGGGAATTCACTGCAAGCGACTTTAGAAGAGCCGGTGAGAGAGTCTACAATCTTGAAAGAGTCTTTAACATAAGAGAGGGATTAACCAGAGCCGATGATACTCTTCCAAAGCGTTTGTTAGAGGAACCATTGCCCGAAGGCCCGGCTAAAGGACAGGTAATAAATCTAGAACCACTCTTAGACGCTTATTACGAGTTTCGAGGATGGGACAAGAGAACTGGCAAACCAACTCCTGAGAAGCTTAAAGAACTCGAATTACATTGGTTGATTAAAGAGATTTATTAGCGATAAAACTTAAACCTCATATACCTATTTTGATTACCTTAGTGTAGGGTAGGTGAGAGGTTTGGCTGAGAAAATGACTTATGCTGATAAGCCTTGGGTGAAAAGCTATTTCTTGGGGCCATTTAAACTCCCAAAGACCATGGAGCCATATCCCAAAATACCTGTTTACAAGTTTTTAGAGGATTCTGCAACAGAGTATCCTGAACAAATTGCATGCGTCTATTTAGATGAGGAAATGACTTACCCGGAGTTAAAGCTCCGTGTGGATAAGCTAGCAACCGCGCTTGCGGATTTAGGTGTGAAGAAAGGCGACAAAGTTGCAACAATTCTTCCAAATTGTCCGCAGTTCATCATAAGCGATTATGCAATAATGAGACTAGGGGCAGTACATGTTCCAATCAGTATATTGCACAAAGCTCCCGATGTGCTGTATGAGATAGGCGAATCTGGAGCTGAAACAGTAATCTGCTCCTATAGACGCCTTGAGCGTGTTAATTCAATAAAAGATAAAACGAAACTTAAGAACATAATTTTTACACCTGTACCCATATTCCCTGACTATTCCTTGCCTGAACTGAAAGAAGTGTCTGGTGCTCATCGACTAGAAGACTTAATAGAAAAATACGAACCTAAACCTCCAAAAGTTGAAATAAATCCAACGGAAGACTTGGCATTACTCCCTTTTACTGGAGGCACAACTGGAGTCCCGAAAGGCACTATGCAAACTCATTACAACGTAACTACTGGCGCGATTCAGACACTACATTGGATGCTGAAACCTATAGCACCGGGAGTTAAAGGAAAAGCCTCTGTATTAGTATGTGTTCCTGTTTTCCATCAATATGGGCACGGCATGAGCATCGCCGCCATTTCTTGGGGTCTCCGCTTGTTTTTGACGGATCCAAGAGATCTTGATAGAATCGTAGAAATAATAAAAAAATATCGTCCCTTTGCGGTTTTCGGTGTTCCCACTCACTATATGTTATTACTTAATAAGGACCTTCAGAGGATTCCGATTTTCTTCTATTCTGCCGCAGCTGCTCTTCCTCCAGACGTTGCAAAAGAATTTGAGA
>JBHIEA010000331.1:0-1998 GCA_046760365.1 bacterium | reverse complement strand
TTATCTATTCTTTGACTTTTGAAACAAGGGGAATGAGCGTCATGGTATGGGAGACCCCGGCAATTTTCCGAATTTTTCCCTTGACAATCTCTGCCAGTTTTTCAGGGGCGGGCTTAACAAGACCAGTTTCTACTTCTACGGCTGCCAGAATATCATAGTCACCAGGAACGATATGAACCTCACGTATTTCCTTAAGCCTCAACAGCTTATCCACAATGACATCTTCTTTACCGGTCACCACATTAATTAAGAGGAAGGCTCTGGCAACGCTTCTCATATCTCTGAACTGGGCATTTTCCAAGGATACCACCTCCTTTGACTCTTAAGAGATTATAGCACCAACAGTGAATATCGCAAGGAGCCCGAAGGGTTCAAAATTTGCCTTGAACTAAGGTACTTATAGCTTGCTATTCCCAGGATTTTCAGAAAAGGATATTCTCGACCAATTTAGTGGGGAGTTCTCTTTTAATGGAGGCTCTCTTCAGATTAATAAGCTCTTAGGCTGCCAGAAAGTGGCAAATCTTGGGCTGCGAGAGGAGGCTTAATTATGCAAGGTTGGTTAGACCCGGGGAATCTTTTGATTGTTGGTCTTATCGCAGGCTCTCTTTTCACTTTTGTTGTTCTTGCCGCTTGGGGTGCTAGAAGTCCTAGAAGTAAGATCCGGATGAAGCAGATAAAAATACTGTTAGAGAAAATTGAGAGCAAAATCATAGACTGGAAAATTGAACACCTGGAGTACCTTAAAGGGGTAGAGCTCGATGAAATAGAGCGGATTTTTGGAAATTTAGGAAAGGTGAAGGAGCAATTGGATCGTCTGGTGATGTCAGAAAGATACCTTTCCTCTAAGAAAAAGTATCCCGATAGACTCCTCACTGCTAAAGAGGCAGCCGAATACCTGGGCATTCCGCTTGTCGAGTTGCTTCAGAAAGCACGAGAGGGAAAGATATTCTGCTACAAGCAGCGAGGTGGCTGGAAGTTTAAAAGATCCATCTTAGATAGGTGGAAAAAGAAAACAGAAAAAGCGAAAAAAGAAGAGACCAAAGTTCTTACTCAAGCTTAAAGCGGTAGACTTTCTTTCTTTTACCTATTCTCATGGACTCTTCTTAGTATATCCCAGAAAGCCCCCCGGTAGCCTTTTTTGATCGCCTCTACCAAGACACTATTGTCATTGTAATTGTAATTATCATCCACCTCTTCGGTAGTGGGAAGGAAAAACCTTTCATCTCCTCCCACCAGGGCGGCCACATAGGGCAGTATCTTTTCTCCTACCAAAGAGGAAATGTAGAAAATTGGCTCAAAGAAATCTTCATTTCCCTTGATCCTGCCGGATAAATTTTTGTTATTCTCGAAATTCCCCTCTCTTGAAACTATCTGGGAAAGACGAGTCCCCGGATAAATCCTTATCCCTATGGTTACCCCAACTCGGGAAGGTTTTATCTTTTTCATCAAACCTATGGTCTCTTTAAGAGTGCGCGGGGTCTCACCCGGACCCCCGAGCAACAAGTCATACATAAAGGTAATCTCATGTTGGTGACAGATTTTGGCCGTTCTTACTAGATCATGCCAGGTAAAATCTCGGCCCAGTCGTTTTAACATTGGATCAGATCCACTATCCACTCCAAAATCAATCCCCTCACAGCCTGCTGTTCTCATAAGAGAAGCTAATTCGGGGGTAAAAGGAACAGGGGAGGCATAGGTGTACCAGAATATTCTGCCAGCCAACCCCCTTTTGATGATCTCCTCACAAACGGCCTTAGCATGATGATAAGGCAAGTTAAACTCACTATCACAAAAGTGAAAATAGTTGATCCCCTTGCCAAGCATAATCTCTATTTCATCTACTACACTTCGAGGCTGACGAAGTCTAGTTTTTCTCCCCTTACATAGGGGATCAAGGCAGTATATACAGGTCTTGCTACACCCCCTTTTGGTTTCAATTGCTCCCATTCCCCCTTCCTGAAAATATCTCTCATTGTCTATTGCGTCTCTGGTTACCCG
>JBHIEA010000330.1:0-2004 GCA_046760365.1 bacterium | reverse complement strand
TATGCTTTTTACAGGTAAATTTTTTAGAGAAGCTCCGGAATTTCTTGGTAATTGACAGCGATTCCGCAACTAAAATTTTTTTCATAATAAACTTTCTCTACAAGAGAAACGTATCTCTGCAAAAATAACACCCGAGCAAATTCGCATTCGCAGAAAAAGCTTGACATTGCTTATTGTCTTGTATAATATAGTTTACAAGATAAAGGAAATTATTATGTACAAGTCCCAGATGAGTAAGCAAGAACGCGAATCCAGATCCAAACTGAAACCCTATATTAGCTACCGGGAACTTCTCAAAGGCACATTAACCGTAAGGAAACAGAAATGCGGAAAGCCAAATTGCAAATGTGCAAAGACAAGCTATAGACATATTTGCCTTTACATCTCTAGGAGGAAAGAGGGCAAGATTGAACAGCTTTTTATTCCTAAAGAAAAAGAAGCAATCGTGCGCAGATGGGTCAACAACTATCGTGATGTTCAAGAGTTACTAGAGAAGATATCTTCTATTTACTGGGATAGGGTAAAGAGAAAAAAGGATTAAGCTATTCTCAGGCGTTTTTTTCGGTATGCAGAGAAAGTCTATCAGTTTAGCCGACTTCTCTCTGCTATTTGTGACACCCGACGAAAGCCATTAATCGAGACTCCTTTGATATTGGCGAGTGTAGTCATTATGATGCTTACTCGTATGGGCTCTTTGAATGCCCTGGAACAGGCGAAGGGCAATAGTTTCTGGCGAAAATGGCTAGGAAGGAAATTAGCAAGTGCTGATACTATGGGCAGGGTTTATTCTCAGATAATCCTGGATTCGATCCGTTCTCTTATACATCATGTCTATAGCAGATTAAAAAGGAATAAGGCCATAAAAAAGATTTATGGCTTTCATGCCCTGATTATAGATGGCCATGAACACACCTCGAGTTACCTGAGATGTTGTTCTGGCTGCCTTCAAAGAATAATACATACCAGAGACCAAGACCGTATCCAGTACTATCACCGCAATGTAGTGGCCATGCTGGCGGGCAAAGATTTTCCTCTTCTCTTAGATGTGGAGGAACAAAGGAAAGGAGAAGATGAGGTGAGTTGTGCCCTACGGCTTTTGAAAAGGATTCTCAAAGATTATCCCCGTGCCTTTGAGGTTGTAGTGGCTGATGGACTATATCTAAAGGCAAATTTTTTTAAACTTCTCTTAGATCATAATAAAGATGTTATCGCTGTGTTGAAAGATGAGAGGAGGGATTTACTGGAAGATGCAAGAGGCCTTTTTCAGTATGAGAAACCGCTGGTGGAACAAAAAGGCCCGACAAAGAGAGAAATGTGGGATATCGAAGAGTTTAGCAGTTGGGAGACTTTAGGCAGGAAGGTAAGAGTAGTGCGGTCTGTGGAAACCAGAACTGTGCAGAGGCAACTCACTGGTAAGAGAGAAGAGGAACGCTCTGAGTGGATATGGGCAACAACCCTCTCTCAGGAGGAAGCAGCCACTAAGACCATAGTTAATCTCGGACATTCCAGATGGCTTATTGAGAATAAAGCTCTAAACGAGATGGTCACCTATTGGCATGCCGACCATATTTACAGACATCATCCCACTGCGATAACTGCCTTCTGGCTAACCCTTATGCTGGTCCTGAATTTATTCCGGGCTTTTGTTTATTTGAATATCAAGCCAGCCCTAAGAGCAAAACACAGCAATCTCTATTTTGCTAGACTCATATTCTCAGGGCTCTATGATGGAAGCTTGAAGAAGGTTCCTCCATAAGCCAGGTTTTTCTTTCCTCCTTATAATACTGATTAACTTGCTTACCTAAGGGAGAGTTTTTTCTCTCCTTAAAAAGCGACAAAATTTACTACTAGAAATGGACATAAATTCCCCTAATACGAAACTTCTCATATGCAAGATTAGCTCTTTAAAGAGTATTATTTGTCTTTTTGGCGAAGTTGCGGAATCGCTGTCGTTTACTCATATTTCTTGACAGGGACTGGTGTAAGTGATAACTAAAAATGTTG
>JBHIEA010000329.1:0-2011 GCA_046760365.1 bacterium | reverse complement strand
ACAGAACTCCCGGCCTTGTTATCTGCAACATCCCTTGAATTTTAGAAGTTTTATCCTGACTTTCGCCGATAGTGGAAACAAAAAAGCGGAAATCCAGTATGCATGAGCATTTAATGGAATTGAATTTGTATTACCTAAGTTTTGGTGCAAATTTGTCAAGCTCTAATATATCATAGAACCTTTTTTGAACATTATTAGTCTTTGAAAGCTGGCGAATAGGTTTTAGTTTGTCGGGATAGAATAGAAGTATTTCCCTTATGTCGGACAGAGTATCCAGTATTTTCTGTAAGCTCATCTTTTCATATTCTTTAGCTACCTCACGTCTCAAAAGATTAAGAAGAAGCAAGGATAATACGCAACAGAAGGCATGAACCCTTATCTTCTGATCTGTCCAGTGCCACATAGGTATGAAGCTTACGGTTGAGTGGTTCTTCATCTTTTTGAAGTTATCTTCAATAATGCTTTTCCCTTTGTAGGCCTGGATTATCTCCTCAGATGGCCAGCTGTGATTGTCGGTAAAAAGTATATTTTTACCGAACCTCTTTGTTCTTTGATAGATCTCTTTTTGGTTACGTCTTACCGAGAGGGAAAGCTTACCCTCTTTCCTTATTATGGTTATGCTAAGTAGCTTCTTCCCCTCTTTGGAGAGCACGTTGTTTGTTTTCTCCTTCACCTTTTGCTCGTTTCTCCATTTTCCCTTGTTCAGTTTTTCCTTGAGCTCGGATAACTTCAGCTTCTCCTTCTGGATTGTCTTTTTAAGACGGAAAAGCTGCTTTTTGTGAAGTTTAGAGTTGAAGGTGATAACAATGGTTCTTTCTTTTCCGAAAACCTTCTTTTTCGTTCGGTACACCTTAAGATCACCAAGATCCTCGTACCTTTCCAGGGATACCTTAAGAAGATCCTTATGATGAGATGGCTTTAGAGAGCCAACAAAGGAATACTCTGTTTTATCGATACCCTGGATATTTTTCCTGGAGTTGTTTCCTTTATCAAAGATCAGGGTTATTCTCTCACACTCTTTAGCAAAGATTCGGTATCGGCTGACAAGCTCCTCTGTGACATCGGGGAAAAGCTTAGCATCATGAACTTTCCCCTCATAAACAAGGTGAAGAAGAGGAATGCCAAAGTCCTTTGTAACAAGAAGGGCAAGATTAACCTGGCGAAGATCATTCCTTTTTGCTTTGTTTCTACCATGCTGGGCAAGCAAGGTCTTGGTATTTTCCTCGGCAATGTAGGTAAAAAAGTTTGTAGTATCATAGAGCATAGACTCCAGGTGAACTTTGAATTTATCTAAAAGGGTTTGGCAAAGACTAAGTTCAATAGCTTCAATCTCATACTGGTTTAGATATTCCATGTTATCCCAGAAGTTTTGGCTATCTAAGAGAGCTATCGGATAACCAAACATCCTGGGCAGAAAGCTACCTTTGTACCACTCAGAAAGACCTCTTTTGCTTGCGGGATCAACGCAGCGGTTTAAACTGATAAGAAGAATATATTCACCTACAGAGATTCCTTGCGCCTTCTTAGTTGTGTGTTTATTTATGGTCTCTACTAGGTTGAGCTTTTCTGCCATAGAAAGAAGAGCCGCCAGAGTCCCAAAATCCAGGTGTTCTATTTCCTTGGGGCGTTGGGGTTTAGATGATTCCTGAACGATCTTTAAAATCTTCTCAGCTGGCCCAAGATAGGTTTGATTTACGATCCTTGGTTTGCCATTTACTCTTTTGCACTCGGCAACATAGTAATATATCTTCTTACCTATCTTCTTTTTGATAAGAGAGGCCATAGTAGTTCCCTTAGTAATACTAATAACATTATACTATAACCTCAACATTTGTCAAGTAGCTATAAATACGCTTTGTTATCACTACAAAATCTTAGGTAATACAAATAAAAACCATGAGTAATCGATTATTCCCTTGATTCGCAAATTATGAGTTCATATCGGCGAAAGTCAGGTTTATCTTATTTATTGAAGGAATTTTGATGTTATCCAATCATAACAAAGATCGTA
>JBHIEA010000328.1:0-2012 GCA_046760365.1 bacterium | reverse complement strand
TCCAGGCTATCCTGCCCTTAAGGGGAAAGATTCTTAATGTGGAAAAGACTCATCTAGTTAAGATTCTCAATAATGAAGAGATAAAATCTATGATCGCCGCTATCGGTACCGGTATTAAGGATGAATTCAATTTGTCCCAACTGAAATACCACAAAATCATCCTTATGAGTGATGCGGATGTGGATGGGGCCCATATCAGGACTCTTATTCTTACCTTTTTTTACCGGTATATGCAGGATTTAATTAGAGAAAGCCATGTTTACATCGCCCAACCACCTCTCTATAGGGTTAATGGTAAAAATAAAGAATATTTTCTTTACCGCGAGGAGAGCTTAAAAAAGTTAAGAAAAGAACTAAGGGAGGAAAAATTAGAGATTCAACGCTATAAGGGCCTAGGGGAGATGAACCCCGACCAGCTCTGGCAAGCCACCATGAATCCGGCTACCCGCACCATTTATCAGGTGAGCATAGAAGATGCGGTTCAGGCCGATGAGCTATTTACCACCCTAATGGGAGGAGAAGTCGAGCCCCGCCGTAGGTTTATTGAGGATCACGCCCTAGAAGTGACCACCCTGGATATATAAATAAAAAGAGAGGACTGCCATGGCTTTGGAAGAAAGAATTGCTCCACTTTATCTAGAGGAGGAAATGAAGACTTCTTACCTGAATTACGCTATGAGCGTAATTGTGGGACGGGCCCTACCTGATGTTCGAGATGGACTAAAGCCGGTACAACGGAGAATTCTTTACGCCATGCAGGGATTGGGTTTACTTCCCAACAAGCCTTACCGAAAATCGGCTCGTCTGGTGGGCGAGGTTCTGGGAAAATATCATCCTCATGGGGATATGGCCGTCTACGATGCCCTGGTAAGAATGGCTCAAGACTTTTCCCTGCGTCATCCCTTGGTTGACGGACAGGGAAATTTTGGCTCGGTGGATGGAGATCCTCCGGCCGCTATGAGATACACCGAGGTAAGACTCTCACTCATAACCTGGGAAATGCTTGAAGATTTGGATAAGGAGACAGTTGACTTTCTACCCAACTTTGATAACAGCCTCAAAGAGCCCCTGGTTCTGCCCGCAAAAATACCTAATCTCTTATTAAATGGGAGCTCTGGAATAGCCGTGGGAATGGCTACCAATATTCCTCCTCACAATCTGAATGAGTTGGTGGATGCCTGCATCAGAATGATTGAAGACCCCCAAGTCTCTATCGACGAACTTTTAAAAATCGTTAGAGGTCCAGATTTTCCCACCAGGGGGATTATCATAGGGACGAGGGCGATTAAAAGAGCCTACCGGCAGGGAAAGGCAAAGATAATCTTACGAGGAAAAGCGAACATTGAAACTACCCAGGAGAGGGAAAGCATTGTTATTAGTGAACTTCCCTATCAGGTTAATAAAGCAAAATTGATTGAGACAATCGCTGATCTATCTCAGAATAATAGAATAAAGGGGATCAAGAACCTGCGGGACGAATCGGACAAAAAGGGAATAAGGATTGTGATAGAGCTTTCCCGCACCACCAATGCTGAGGTCATTTTAAATCAACTTTATAAATATACCCCTCTTCAGACAACCTTTGGAGTTATTCTTTTAGCCATAGTGGGTGGTAAGCCACGCCTTTTGAACCTGGCCGAGATGCTTCGGTGCTACCTTGATCATCGTAAAGAGGTAGTTACCCGAAGGACAAAATTTCTTCTTTCCCGCGAGCAAAAAAGGGCTCACCTTTTGGAAGGACTTAAGAAAGCCCTCACGAAACTGGAGGAGGTAATCAATACTATAAGGTTGGCTTCCAATCCAGACCAAGCTAAGAGTCACCTAATAAAATTGCTAAGGATAAGTGATGAGCAGGCCCGAGCAATTCTTGACATGAGGCTAGCTCGCCTCACCTCGCTGGAGAGGGATAAAGTGGGCCAGGATTATGCCGAATCGGTAAAAAAAATAGGAACATTAAAGGAGATGCTGGCAAGGGAGCCTCTGATTTGGGCAACCATTAAGGAGGAACTTAT
>JBHIEA010000327.1:0-2015 GCA_046760365.1 bacterium | reverse complement strand
GCTTTTGTTTATCCTTAAAGATCATAATCTTCTTTTCCGGAATAAAGCAAACAGTGACTTTATCTTTGGGGAATTTGCCTACCTTCCATCTTCTGGCGTTAAAACTTATAGTCCCGTCTGTCTTTACCTTCCTTTCATAATGAAGGGAAAAGACATAGTCTAGATCAATGTTTTCAGGTAAAGTCCTTATTCTAGCTCTCTCCTCTCTTTTTCCCTTTTCCCAGCGATCATTAGGGGTCTGGCCAGTCTCCTGATGAACGTGTCTTTCCTTGGTCAGAATTAAATCACTAAAGGAGTTAGTTAGAGGAAGCCACATATGATGGGAAGTATCGTGCTGAAACAAGAATCCCGGCCCTGGGGTTTCAAACCGAATGTAAACCTTTTTCTTTTCATCAGGTTTTGCCTCATAATACCTATGTCTGAGGGCAAATCGTCGAATACTGTTTCTATTGAAGGGCCTGCCTAACTTTTTCTTTAGCTTGCTCGGCTAAAAAGGAGAAGTTAAACTTATTCTTAAATCTACCCTCACAGCGGGTTATGTAGTAAAGCTCCTCGTGAACGAACTTTTCTACTTCTGGAGGAAAGGATCGAGTAGGCTTAGCATCTTTACTGTAGAGTTTGAATTCTTCTCCTTTATTTCTCGAGGCAAGGTATTTTTCTCTCCACCAATAAAGTCCACTCTTGGATAGTCCCAGAAGCTCACAAGCTTTTTCCCTGCCAATTTCCTCGGCACAAAATGTCTCCATCAGATCCCTTACAAAATCCTTGGGCAATCTTTTGTGAATCTGGCCTCCCACAAGGTAAGCCTCCCTATTTTATAGGGAAGTTTACCATTAATTTCAAAGAGCGCTTTCTCCCGGATTTACCTAAACTTTCCAGGTAAAAAGGGACTCATGTAGAGGCTCGGAGAGGCTAGTTTCTTTCTCTAGATAATGTTTTTTCCATCTAAAAATTTTTAAGGGCCAAAACGAGCCTCTATGAGTTTCTTATAATGCGGGATGATAAGCCATCTTAGAATTCTGACTTCTTTGAGAGAAATTATTGAGGTCTCGAAAAGAGAATTCTTATCTTTGCCTTCATGATTCTTGAAGGCCATTCTTAGGAATAACTTCCTACTCTTGCACGGGGTTCACAAAAAATTCTGGACTCAACTTGGAAAAATATCTTTCTCCAAATCCTTAAGATTTTTTCTCCAAAACCTCCCTTTTATTCCCTCCAGAAAGAGTCTTATTTTAATGTTCCCGAGTCTAACTTTGAAGGTTCCGTATCAGCCTCTTCCAATTAGTTGACTTATCTCTTTCACATCGGCCTCCTTTTGCAGAAGCAGCTTTAATCTCTCATAATCAGAGATATATCTATCCACTGCTTCCAAAGAATGGCCAGTTTGCCTTGCAATGTCAGGAGGAGCGATCTTCTTCTCATAAAGTTGCATGACAATCCCTTTGTGAGTTGGGGATGCACCTTGGTCAAGAATAGTGCCTTTAAGGGGGAGAATCTCACCTTTTTCCATCTGGTACTGAATGAGTTTCTTTCTGGTGTTATCAAGACCACGGTTCATTATGGTAGCAACTTCTGCTATAGAGAGAAGTCCTCCGCACCATCCTTGTTATCTCCTGGTAGTCTCCCTCTTTTCTGGAGTGAGGCCTTATCCTAATTTTGGATATCCTCTGGGGTAAGGAAGGGAAGTTTCACGATAGAGCTTCTCTGATCTTCTGCTTTTTTGCCGTAGCTTATCTTCCTCTCAGATCTGGAGGTTGTATTCCAAATAAGGGTTCCGGGAGATGCAGAGGAAGGGAAAAACTGCCTGGCAAGATCTTCTACATCCTCTGCTATCATCTGGATAACTTTACGAGATGCGATAATCGTGTACTCTGTCTCAAGAAGATGAACTACAGCCTGTTTGAAGTTCCTCTTACCCATAGAAAGGTAGTCCGCTCTTTCTCTTCCACTCATAGGATAGCCCCTGGTATAATCTTCACTATAGGTGAAGATTGTTATTTGACTTTCTGTAGTTT
>JBHIEA010000326.1:0-2018 GCA_046760365.1 bacterium | reverse complement strand
TGACATCATCACCGCAAGAATCCTCTCCCACGATGGCACCCTGGTCCCTACTTTCGCTCGTTATAGAGGATGTAATTATGCCTGTCAAGACTGTAAGCATATCCCTCTTAACCGTGACCTCATCTCAGAGATACGGAGAAAAATCTTAAAACTCCTGAAAAACCATGAAAATATCCCTATCGGCAAGGAGAAGAGAGCCTTTGTTAAATGCCCAAAAAGGGACTCTTTGCCCAAAGATGTTAACCCACCCTCTATCGAGATTATAGCCTATAAATTGGTCCCTTTTAACCCTGAACTTCTCAATGAGAAAGATCAAACTGCTAAACTCCTCGGTATCGAGGAGGAATTATCTAAGGCTAACCTTATGCTCCTACCTCTAAGGTCTAATATCTCCGGGGTTAAGCTCGACCTCGAAAATAATCCCTTCTATGTCCACTGTCCTAAGGTACCTGCTGACTTAGATGCCAGGATCGGTTACCGACGAAGTAAATATAACCCCAATAAAAAGGAAAAAGTCTTCGGCTTCAAGGTGGTCATCACTACCTCTATCGAACCTGAAGTGGGAATAGAATTGCCTGTAGCCTGTATTTCCACTCCTGCCTCAGATTCAGACGGTAGCCACTTCATCTCCTCACGATTCCAGATCAAATTCAATCACCCTACACTTAACACTTACATCGATATAGGGGATACAGGATTTGATCATATCCCTAACTACAACTACTCTCGCTCTGAAGACTCCATCCCTATCTTCGATTACAACATAAGAAATGAACACCTATCTCAAGATGTTCTCTTTAACAGAGGCTATGACCATAACGGCTGGCCATTTGCTCCCTGTAAGGCTACTTGCAGACCCAATGGCTATGATAAAGAAGATAAGCGGCTTTCCTTTGTCTGTGCTAAGCACTGTTTATCTTCTCATTCAGGCCGCGTACCTGAGCCTATCCCTGATTGCCAATACCTCTTTCGCCCTCTGGGTTTCTCTACTCATATGCCTATCGCCGATAACCCTCGGCTGTTCTGCGAAATCCCTCGGGGTTCCTCTCGCTGGAAGAAAATCCGTAACTTAAGACCCGCCTCAGAACGCACTAATTCTACCGCTAAGAGTGACCTCGATATCCTTCACCATCCCAGGGTTATGGGGAAGGAGAGATTCGGTATTTTAGCTCAGTTAAGCTGTATTGTTGTGTTATTGAAGAGGTTCGTCTCCTTTGTGGCCAGGATTACCCTCTCTTTGCGTAAGCTTATCTACTCCAAATCCCAGAAGGCCTATGAGAATTTACAGTTGAAGAAGATCCCTCCCTGGCTCTCTCGCCTCGTCCAAAGAAAATGAAATGCCCCTTTATATCCCTCTTCCTTTCTCACTACCTTTAACATCAGAAAAACCAGAGGTCAAGGTAAAGGTCTATCCCTTCCTCTCCAGCTCTTAAGAAATCTTCCAAAATTATCATCTTCCGCCAGACCCGAAACCCTTCTACCATCATTCACAGCCTAAATTCAGTTCGAAATCCAGCAATTGTTCCCTGTTTAATTGTCAAAGAGCTAGTTCTTAAATCGGCTCTATTTTATATAGATTTCTATAGATTTATTGTTTCTGTTGTAAGCTCCATTGAATTTTGTAGAATACCTCTTTGTATTCCATTCATATATTACCTATTCTTTTCCTCTTTTGTCAAGAAATCTTTAGATTTAGAAGGTTTTAGAAAGCTCTTTTAGGTTCTTATACTGATTCCTCTGCCCAAGAGATAATCCTTCACCTCTTTGACTCTATATTCTCCATAGTGGAAGATAGAAGCAGCCAGAGCTGCATCAGCTTTTCCTTCGGTAAAAACTTCATAGAAATGCTCGAGCTTTCCTGCCCCACCAGAGGCAATCACCGGAATGTTCACTGATTCCGAAACAAGACGGGTCAGTTCAATATCGTATCCCGCCTTAGTTCCATCTGCATCCATACTGGTGAGAAGTATCTCTCCAGCACCCATATTTTCTACCTTTTTTACCCATTCTATCGTATC
>JBHIEA010000325.1:0-2025 GCA_046760365.1 bacterium | reverse complement strand
TCTGAGGACGAAGGATAAGTTCAAATCCACTTTCTTCTTCCTGGAGAATAGGGGTACTGATCCTTTCTTCCATTATTTTCCCTTTAATCTCATCAAGCTTGAGTGGTAGTGTCTTTTCGAAAACATCCCTGTGCTATTTTCATCATCAAAAGGCACGAAATCATTTCTCTTACTAAATTCCGACCCTTGAGTTTTATCATATGCGCCTTAGAGCTTCCCTGATTAATCCGGCTAAATCTATTCCCTCTCCAGCTACCCTCAGAGCTTCCTTTACCGCCTTTTCGGCTTCTCTTCGGGTATATCCCAGGGAAACCAGCGCCGATAGAGTATCCTTGGTTATGGTTTCTTTGCCCGGCTCTACCATTTCCTCTTCCTCAACTCTTTCCTTCAATTCTAGAATTAGCCTTTGGGCAGTCTTACCTCCGATGCCGGGAATATGAGTTAAGGTGGCTAGATCTTCCTTTTTTATAGCCGTCTTGAACTCGGAAGGTGAAATCTTGGAGACTATCCGCAAAGCTGACTTAGGGCCTATTTTAGAAATCGAGATAAGGAGGCTAAAGAAGTCCCGCTCCTCTTGAGTGAGAAAACCGTACAGGGTAAGTCCATTTTCTCGCAAATGTAGATAGGTGTTTATCTTTATTTCTTTTCCTTCGGGAGGAAGATTATCGAAGTTGGATAAGGGGGTGTTAATTTGGTATCCCACTCCCCCTACGTCCACAATAATAAAGGCAGGAGACTTATACTCGAGGATCCCTTTAAGGTAATGGATCATGGGCTGGCCTATTTATAAACAGTAATACTCACATCCGGACAGACGAGTGCACACAAGCTGCATCCCGTACAGTCTCCCTGATTTTTAAAGACGGCCGGATGGTAGCCTTTGTCATTGAAATTAGAGTCAAGCTGGATTAAGTCTTTGGGGCAGAACTTGACGCAAAAACCACATCCCTTGCACCTCTTAGCGTCAATTTCGATTTTGGCCATCTCTATTTTCTCTTCCTAATAAAAGAAACCAGTTGATACTCTCGTAAATGAATCTCCATTTTCTCACCCTATCACAGAAATAGAGAAAAGTCAAATCAGAAATGAGAGAGAAAAATAAGACAGACACCCTTGACACTCTTAAAAAAATTCTTTATAATAGAACTAAGTTCTTTTTATATCTTGTTTGGAAGAATTCAGTTCTATGTCTAGGATAGCCTCAAGTAAAGCTACTGGCCTACAAGGAAAAGAAGGCACCTTATTGGCAAGGATCCGCTCAATATACCCTTCTTTGTTCTCGGCGGAAAAAAGGGTAGCCGACTTAATCTTAAAACAGCCTCAAAAGGTTGTATATCTTCCCATAGGAGAAGTTGCCAGAAGGAGCGGGGTGGCAAAATCAACTGTGGTGAGATTTTGTCGGTCTATCGGTCATAACGGGTACGGTGAGTTAAAAATTTCTTTGGCCCAGGACTTAGTTCCCGACGTTAAATACATTCATCGAGATATAAAGTCAAAGGATGACTCAGCTGCAATTACCGAGAAGGTTTTCCATGCTAATATCGAGGGACTAGCCGATTCTTTGAAGATACTGGATCGCAAAGAAATGGCGAAAGCAATAGAGGCTCTGGTTAATGCCAAAAAAGTTCTATTTTGTGGAGTGGGTACCTCAGCTCCAGTAGCAGAAGAAGCTTACCATCGTTTTCTCTATTTAGGTATCCCTTGCGTATTTTCTGGAGACCCTCATCTTCAAATAGGACTAGCTCTATCTCTAACAAAACAGGATGTTGCAGTAGGGGTCTCCCATAGCGGAAGTACCGAGGATACCCTCAAACCCCTTAAGTTAGCTAAGGAGAACGGTGCCACGGTTATATGTATTACCAACTATATTAACTCACCTATAGCTAAGCTTGCTGATATCAAGCTAATTACTTCTTTTCGTGAGATTATCTTTCGTATTGCCGCCATGGCTGCAAGGGTAGCCCAGCTAACCATCATAGAGGCTTTGTATGTAAATGTGGCCATAAGGATGAAAGAAAAGGCTGT
>JBHIEA010000324.1:0-2032 GCA_046760365.1 bacterium | reverse complement strand
TTTACCACTATACCATTTACGAGGTAGTTATGAGTCTCCTTAACACTGAAATTGTAGACTTCTTCTTCAGCATATTTGATGGTTTCTATCTTTTTTATTCTTTCAAAACTTGCTCTGGAATTGTACCAGGCTAAAAGTTCCTTGTAGTCCTGATCATAAGAGTCAACTATGTCTTTTAAATCGTCCAGCAGCAGTTTTAACTTTTCCCGGGAAATGCGATGCTTCCCTGCAACCCAATTTTTGATGGTCTTGTAGTCAATAGAGAGTTTGGTTATCTGGAGTTTCTCCTGATACCTTTCTACCAGATTTTCTATTGACTTTCCACATAACCGAGGAACTGTATTTGTTCTGATTACATGATTTATGTCCCGATGCGAGACCACCTGGTGCATTTTCTGCAACTTAGCAGGATGATGAGAAGATATGAAGGATCTGAATTTCTCCAAATCATTGTAACTTCTGGTTCCTACCTGATATCCACGAGTAGTTTCAGTTATATAAGAGGAAATCCCTAACTTCTTTAACAAAAGGTGAATGTGCTGTGCCTCCTTATAATCCCCGGTGGAGATAAGAATATGGTCTTTGGTTACATGACCATCACCATCGAAAAGTCCCCTGATAAAGGAAGCAACTAAATTTGGAGAGAGGGAAGAGATCTTCTCCCCACCCCATCCTTCATTCTTTTTAATCCCCAGTCCCATAAGGATCTGCCCCAAGAGAGGATTGTGAACATGGCAGACAAAAACTTTTTGTTTTCCTCTAACTTCTACTCCTTTGGAAACGGATATAGCAGGCTCTACCTCATAGGTTTTGGGATACACTCCCAGCCAGGTGTAAACAATCTGGCTGAATCTATCTACTAAAGCTTTCTCGGCATTGGTGAACTGGACATAACTGCTTTTTCCGCGTTTAATAATACAGCCGTCAGAGGCCACTAATCCAGTCAGGTGCAAAAGCTCCTCACTCAGGATGTTTTTATTTAACCTGCATCCTTTACCTATTCCCACCTCTCCTATCCTGGTTTTAAATTCATCCCAGGGAATTGCCAGCTTCTCACAAATTGATCTAACTTCTTTTAAACTCAATCTTCTTCGAGAGATCTTCTGTCCTATTCTTAAAGCCTGGTAGAGCTTTTGATAATCAATGCCTAACCGGCAGGCTCCCTTGCCAAGAGTCCCATACTTTCTGAGGATAGATTTCTTTAAAAAGGAAAGAGCGTCCTCGTCACAGACCTTGATCTCCGGGGACAGAAAATCTATCACATAGGAGTCTTTACCGCTCCCTTCATCAACAGCGGTTGTCAGGGGACAGATGAGCCAATCATCGATTTTCAAATCCGAAGCCCTAAGCCATTTAAGATTCTCTTTCCCATCTACCAGAACACTATGATTGGGAGTAAGGCTAAGAGAGTTCCCATTGCTTAAAGTTATCCTCATCAGCTTTGATGGAGCAGGGTTAAGGAAAAGTTCCTCCACAGGTTGAGCCTGAAAATCGTGGCTGTTTAAGGATAAAACAGATTCAAAAGATGCCTCATCGAAGAGGTTCTCCACACTCTGGAAGGAACCATCAGGAAGAATTATCTCTTCCCCTTTAGGAACACATAAAATACAGCTATAAAAGGTATCTACATCCTCGTCTTTCATTTTTCCTATTCTCTCATCACGCTCTCGATAGATCTTTCTTGCCTCTTCCAGGGGCTCCGCTAGCTGAGCCTCATCAGTAATAATCCTTACCTGCACCTTGTCTACAATTTTCGAGTATTCATCGTGGATCTTAGCCACGAGAATCTCTCCGAAATGTTTTAGCCGAAATCCTTTCTGGAAAGCCTCTTTACTGATTCGAAGCCAGGTGATGGCTCTTTGTCCCATATGGAAAATCCCATTAGCGCAGGAAATAAACTCATGGATACGGCGCTCAAGGACCGTCTCGAAATCCTCCTGAAATTCTCTTCCGGCAACTTGGACCAATATCCCGAGAGGCATAGCTGCCCCCACCTCGACCTTATCTACGTCCGGGCCAATGATCTCGATCT
>JBHIEA010000323.1:0-2032 GCA_046760365.1 bacterium | reverse complement strand
TCCGCTCGACTTGCATGTATAAGGCACGCCACCAGCGTTCATTCTGAGCCAAGATCAAACTCTCCGAAAAGTTTTTTTCTTTGGGGCTATCTGCTCTACCAAGTTTTCAAAGATCAATCATATTATATACTATTAATTTTAACTGTCAAGTACAAGGCGTGCTAGTTTTTCACCGAGTGATTCCCTACCGACTATCTTGCGGTTATAATATTAAAAAATTTTTTTATTTTGTCAAGTCCCTCACTCTCTCCTGTTAATTAAAAATTAAAAGTGGACTGTTTTTAATGATTTAAAGTTTAAAAGTGGACTTTCCGATCCTTGTAAAAAAAGAAACTGTACCATACTATCCTCCTTAAAAAATAATGTAGAAGGAGGATAAGTTATGGCTAAGCAACTGCACAAGAGATTTTCCGCCGAAGAGGTAAAGATGCTCTTGCAAAAGTATCTGGATGAGAAAGTAAAGCTTGTCTACATTTTGGAGACATTAGGAGTTAAAAGAAGTAGGTTCTTTGAGCTACTTAAAGAGTATAAAGAGGGTCCTGATAATTTCTCCATCCAGTATAAAAGAAAAAGAGCAACCAGAAAGATAAGCGAGAAAATAGAGAAGAACATTATCAATGAGCTAAAAAAGGAAAAGAAGTTGATTGAAGAGAAGGAAATTCCAATTACCTCCTACAATTATAGCTACATCAAAGATCAGATTTACCAAAACTATGGACAGAAAGTATCTCTTCCTACCATAATTAATAGGGCAAAGAAAGAAGGTTTCTATAAACCAAGACGGAAAAAGAGAAAATCCCATGACCGAGAGGTTCTTACTAACTACATTGGAGAACTCATTCAGCATGATTCCTCTCACCACAAGTTCTCACCCTATGCCGATAAAAGGTGGTATCTGATTACCAGCTTGGATGATTATAGCAGGTTTCTTCTCTATTACAGGTTAGTGGAAAAGGAAACTTCCTGGCACCATATCCTCGCACTTCAGGCTGTTTTCCTCACCTGGGGGATTCCTTTCTCCTACTATGTGGATTCTCACTCTATCTTCAGATTTGTCCAGGGAAGAGATAGCCTCTGGAGAAAACACTACCTTTTAACTGATGAGATAGATACCCAGTGGAAAAAGGTGATCGATGATTGTAAAGTTAAACCAATCTATGCCCTATCACCCCAGGCAAGAGGGAAGATAGAGCGTCCTTACGGCTGGCTGCAGGATAGGATTGTGAGAACTTGTGCCAGAGAGGAAATAAAAAGTATTGAGCAAGCAGAGAAGGTATTAGAAAAAGAGGCAACAAGATACAACTACCACCAGGTTCATAGCACAACCGGGGAGATTCCTATCTTAAGATTTCAAAGAGCAATGAAGGAGGAGAAGAAGTCTTTATTTAGGGAATTTAAGATACCTTCTCCTTACAAGTCAGTAAAGGATATTTTTTGCCTGAGAGTAAAAAGAAAAGTAGATGCCTATCATAAAATTTCCATACATAACCTTAAATTCCGGGTGCATAAGGCTCCCCTACGAGGAGAGGTTGAGCTTCGTATTGCCCCGGATGAAGAAACAGGAATAGCAGAAATCAGAATTTGGTATAAAGGTGAACTTACCGATGTTTATCAAGTTAAGAATTCCGATCTTAATTTAGTCCGCTTTTAAAACTTAAATAGTCCACTTTTAAAATTTTCCTAACAGAAACCCTTGGGTCTTGTCAAAGAATAAGGAATTGATATAATCAAGCAAATTACTCCTTACCCTTAAGAGGCGAGATAAATATGGACACCGCTTTGGATACCCTTAATTATCGAAAGCTTTATGAGAGTGGTGAGCTAGAAAAAAGGATAGAAAAAACTTATAAACTCTTGGAGAACTGTAGTCTCTGTCCTCGCAGATGTGGCGTAAATAGAAGAAAGGGAGAGACCGGAGTTTGCAAATCTGGTGAGGAATTGGAGGTCTCCAGTTTTCATTCTCACTTTGGCGAAGAGCCACCAATTTCTGGCTATCGGGGCTCGGGAACTATCTTCCTGACCCACTGTAATT
>JBHIEA010000322.1:0-2036 GCA_046760365.1 bacterium | reverse complement strand
AAAATAAGCCAGGATTACAGACCTCCCAGGTTGAAGATGCTATCGCTGCCAAATACGATGCCATATTGCTTAACCCGGTTACCGCAGAGGCATTGGTGCCAGCGGTCAAAAAGGCAAATGCAGCAGGAATACCGGTCTTTAGTCTGGATAGGGACGTTAAGGGAGGAGATCGGGTATGCTATATCGGCACCAGCAATGTAAAAGCAGCCGAGGAAGGAGCAAAGACTCTGTTAAAAGCCCTTGAAGCCTCAGGAAAGCCAAAACCCTGGAGAATTGTACATCTTTGGGGAACTCCCGGAGCTTCTTCGGCGATGGAGAGGTCAGAGGGTGTCCATAATGTACTGGATCCGCTGGTAAAAGATAAGACGGTGGAGATGGTTGCCGATTTGACAGCCCAGTTTAATAAACCTACCGGAATGAAGGTTATGGAGGATATCCTGGCCACTACCAGCGATATAGATGGAGTAATCACGGGAAACGATGATATGGCATTGGGAGCACTGGAAGCCTTAAAAGGAGCAGGGGTAAAGGTTGGATTTCCCAATGGAGTAATCATAGTAGGATTTGACGCTATTGATCCTGCTGTGGCCGCGGTTGAGAGAGGCGAGATGTATGCGACCGTTGCCCAAGCACCTTATGTTATGGGCTACTGGGGAGTGGAGGCTACGGCTAAATTTGTAAGGGAAGGATGGACTCCGCCGCCGGGTACTCCTGTGTACGAACCAACCGGTGGAATCTTTGTAAAAACCCCCACAGTCGTGATTTTACCTTTCAAACAGTTGGTGGATAGCTTAACCAGGACTCCAGCAGCGCTTCCATCCAAGTAAAGGTTCGGAGTTCAATTAGTCAACAATGAAGGGGAAGGTAAGGAATTACCTTCCCCTTCTCTTTACACTATTAAGCAAAAGTTTATAATATGAGTTGGTAGATTCGCCGAGGGTAAGGAGGCTCTAGAGTGGCGGAAGTCCCTTTAGTAGAAATGAAAGGTATATCTAAAAGCTTTGGCGCCGTCAAAGCCTTGCAAAGAGTGAATCTGGAACTAAACCACGGGGAAGTTCTGGGCTTGGTGGGTGACAATGCCGCCGGAAAGTCGACCTTGGTGAAGGTCCTGAGTGGCGTTTACACCCCTGACGAAGGAGAAATCTTTATGGAAGGCAAAAAGGTAGAATTTGCCTCTCCAGCAGATTCGAGAAGACTGGGAATCGAGATGATCTATCAGGATCTTGCCATTGTTCCCAATCTTAGTATTGCCGGCAACATTTTTCTGGGACGAGAACCGGTTAAAGACTTTCTGGGAATTAAAATACTGGACAAGAGAAAAATGATAGAACAGTCTCGCCAGGCGGTTGGGCGGCTCGATGTGGACATTCACTCAACCAAGCTTGCCAGTGGAGGTCTTTCCGGCGGACAGCAACAGGCAGTAGCTGTAGGAAGAGCTATTTTCTTTAATCCCAGAGTAGTTATTATGGATGAGCCTACTGCGGCCCTGTCAGTCAAAGGGATAAAGAAGGTGCTGGAACTGGTAAGAGAACTTAAAGAAAGGGGTATTTCCATAATACTTATCAGTCACCGGCTTCCCAACATTTTTGCTGTGACTGATCGAATTACTATCTTAAGAACCGGGAGAAGGGTGGGAGAGAGAATTACCAAGGATACCAGCCCCGAGGAAATTATAGATTTGATGGTAGGAATGGATTGAAGCAAGACAAATTAGAAAAAGCTAGAGGCCTTATGAATTCTGGTACCCGTATAACTGAAGGTTTGAGAAAATTTGGTCAATTTCGGGAATCTCCTTCATTAGTGGCACTCCTGGGGATCATCTTGATTTCCTCTTTGGTTTCTCCCCACTTCTTCACCGGAACCAATATTAAAAACATTTTCACTCAGGTTTCCATTATTGCTATATTAGCCGAGGGTGAAGCCTACGTTATCTTGACTGGAGGAATTGATCTTTCCCCAGGGTCCGTGTTAGCCTTGGTAAGCATGTTAATAGCCGGGTGCATGAAATGGATGAATCTACCTGTTTACCTGGCTGT
>JBHIEA010000321.1:0-2037 GCA_046760365.1 bacterium | reverse complement strand
GAGGAGGAAAGAGAAGAGAACATGAGGGCGATTGAAGTGATCAGGGCTGCTTCTAAGAAGATAAAAAACAAAGCCACCCAAGAAGTTTGCCCCATTATGTATCCTTTAAAATAAAGGAGCATAAAAAGAGTAAGGCCAGTTATGGCTAAAGTTACCAGAATAACCCATATCATCCCCAAGAAATTGCCCAGAATGAAACCCAGCCGACTCACCGGCTTGGTGAGCACCGTATAAATGGTCTTTTGTTCTATCTCCCGGCAAATACTTCCTGAGGCTAGGAAGATACTTATCAAAGCCGTAAAAAAGGAGATGGAGGCGAGACCTACATCCATAATGAGCTTTATCTGAGCGGTGAAAGTTAAGAATTCAAGCAATTTGGAAAGTAAGATCAGGCCGATGGCAAAAAGAAGAAGAGAAACAAAAATCTTGCTCCTCAATACCCCTCGAAAAACATTCTGAGAAACAGCCAAAATGGTGCCCATTTTACCTCGGAGCTTTATAACTAATGCCAGTCCATCCCAGTTTGGTTTGCAGCATTCTGAAGAAAAACTTCTCCTTTAGTCTGATCAAAGTAGCTTGAGAGGAAGCCTTTTTTACTTTAATTATGTCCTCTTCCTCTAGATCGTAGACAACTTGACCATCTATGGTAAGCAAGGTTTTGCCGGAAGAAGGCTCCACAATGACTTCTATCTCGTCCGTTTCCGAAATGATCAAAGGTCTGACCGCCAGGGTATGAGCACAGATAGGGGAGAGGATCACGACCCCCAGATTGGGATGTACTACCGGGCCACCAGTAGAGAGAGAATATGCCGTGGAGCCGGTGGGAGTGGAAATAACCAATCCATCAGCCGAGTAAGTGGTAATGAATTCTCCCCCCACGGAGGTCTTAAGATTGATAATGCGAGGAATTCCTCTTTTGCTGATCACTACGTCATTTAAAGCAAGGCAGATTTCTATTTTTTTTTTATTTCGGATGAGATTTGCCTCCAACATCAGGCGTTTTTCGGTTCGATAATCTTCGGCTAAGATCTTCTTTAGACCTTGTCGATACCTGGAAATAGGGATCTCAGTAAGAAAGCCTAATCCTCCAAAATTGATGCCCAGAAGAGGAACTTCATAAGGGGCAAAATCCCGGGCGGCCCGGCAAAGAGTTCCATCTCCACCCAGGCTGATAACCAAATCTGATATTTCACCCATCTCACTCTTGTCCACCACCAAATCATCCCGATGGATCCTCTTTCCTAACCAATTAGTCACCAGAATCCGGTTTTCTTTTTCCTCTAGCCATTGGATCATACCCCGAACATAATGCACCGCACCTTCTTTCTCTCTATTTACAATTATTCCTATGGTTTTAGGCATTCTTCTTTCCTCTTACATCCAGAGCAAAGCTATGAAAAACCCTACTATTCCTCCTACTAACACCTCAATGGGGCTGTGGCCCATGCTTTCCCTCAGTTTGGGTTTTGGCTCGGCTTCGTAGGCCTGACGCTGAATCAATTCATTCAAAAGCTCTGCTTGTCTTCCCACTTCTCTGCGCACTCCGATAGCCTCGTACATAGTAGCCAGAGCCAGAACTAAAACGATGATGAAAATGGTGGATCCCATCCCCTCTATTATTCCAACACCTGTAAGCAAGGCTACCACAGCCGCAGCATGAGAGGAGGGCATGCCCCCCGGCTCGATAAAGCGGCGAAGTTTTATCTTTTTCTCCTCCAAAGCTGAGACCACCACTTTTAGCGCTTGGGCCAGAATCCAGGCCCAAAAAACAGCCATGAGCAAAGGATGGTTAAAAATAAAGTAAAGAATTTTCAGCATTGACCGACCTAAAAATTTTTGGGTTTTCTTTGGAGTTCATGGGGTGGCAATTTGTGAATCAGGGTGCTCACATTATTTAACTTCCCTCATCCCGAAAAAGAAAATCTGATGAAGGTGGTTTTTTCAGATTCTCAGCTTCCCCACTTTTTTCCTTCCCCCAATCCTTTAGTCTAAATTTATCCCCTTCCTTTATTAATACCTGAATTTTTTTTTCTGCCT
>JBHIEA010000320.1:0-2052 GCA_046760365.1 bacterium | reverse complement strand
GTGGTTAAGGTGATTATGGGTGTGGAAGAAACTTTCATTGACAACCTACCGCCCTACTAAACTTGACTGTTTAGCTTTCGGAGCCTGATCCCGTTTAAACTTAGGAAAAAAACTGATTGGACTAATCTCCTTAATAATAGATCCAGGAAGATTTTCAGCCTGGCTTGAATATCTTTGAGGAGCCGCATCCTCAAGGAAGGCAAACCAGAGGGTGTTCTTAGACTGAGGACTGGCCAGAAGTCCTGTTTCTAAATCTATTTTTTTGAAAACTATTCCAGAGGGAGAAGGAAAGTCCTTTACCGGTCTTCCCTTTAAGGCCTTTTTCATAAACTCTGTCCAGATGGGGATAGCTACCGCACTTCCGGTCATCTTTTCCCCCAGAGGAGTTGCGTCATCGTTACCGACCCAAACCCCTGCTATCAAGTCGGGGGTAAAGCCTATGAACCAGGCATCAATTGTTTTATCGGTAATTTCTTTTGCTGGCCATCCCACGGTTCCGGTCTTCCCTGCACAGGGTCGATCGAACCCTAACCAGCGTACTCTTCGACCAGTTCCATGATCGATAGTTTTCTTCAACAAATCAATCATTACAAACGAAGTCTGGGGAGAGAGGACTATTTCTCCCTGGGGAAAGTTTTCCTCAATAACCCTTCCCTTTTGGTCCTCAACCCTCTGGATAAAGATGGGCTTGGGCCTGATCCCGTAGTTGGCTATGGTAGCATAACCTCTTACCATCTCCAGAAGAGTCAACCCTGATGTACCCAGGGTGAGGGTAAGATCATGATTTAAAGGACTCTCGATACCTAATCTATGAGCATAATGAATGACTTTGCCTACTCCCACTTCTTGCAGAAGTCTTACTGAGCTAACGTTAATAGAGTGGCCGAACATTTGCCAAAGATAAACTTTTCCCCAGAAATGCTTTTCAAAATTCTGGGGAGACCAGTACTGACCTTCTTCTCTTATTTCTCCACTTTTTCCTACTTTCCTGGCTCTCTTGAAAAAGACAGGGGCATCGTAGAAGGGACTAACCGAGTTAAATTTTCTACTGTCAATAGCTGCTGTATAAGTAAAGAGCTTGAAGGCAGAACCAGTTTGACGACGGGCCTGGGTGGCTCGATTAAATTGGGATTCAGCAAAATCCCTTCCTCCCACCAGAGCTTTGACCCAGCCGGTATGGGGGTCCATAGCTAAGAGAGCTCCTTGGTGATTATTCTCCTTTAAATAGGGTACTAGAGCTTCCTCTGCCTCTTTCTGCAAATTCAAATCCAGGGTGGTATAAACCTTAAGTCCTCCCTGCAAAAGCCTCCGATATCCATATTTTTCTGCTATTTTCTGGCGGACCCACTCCACGAAATAAGGAGCGTGAAAGGCGCTTCCTTTTCTTGCTCTTCCTTCGCTTGGCACCACATTTATGAATCCTCCCTTGGCTTCCCTATACTCATCTTCGGTGATGAAACCGAGCTCCCGCATTCTATTGAGGATTACCTCTTTCCTTTGGTTAGTATGGCCCGGATACTTTAGGGGAGAGTAATAGGTGGGATTTCTGGGAATAGCCGCTAAAAAAGCCGACTCAGCTAGACTTAGGTCAGCGATGTTTTTCCTAAAATAAAAGGAAGCAGCTTCTCCTACTCCGTAGATTCCCTTTCCAAAATATATTTGATTGAGAAACATCTGGAGGATCTCCTTCTTGCTGTACCTTCTTTCAATTTGAATAGCTAGAATCGCCTCCATAAGCTTACGAAGGATAGTTTTTTTAGGAGTGAGGAAAAGATTTCTGGCAAGCTGTTGGGTTATAGTACTTGCTCCTTCTGCTCTACTCCAGGTTCTTAAATCAACCCAGGCTGCCTTAAGAATCCGTCTAAAATCTATTCCTCGGTGTTGGTAAAATCTATGATCCTCGGCGGCAATAAAAGCATTTTGCAGGTGAAGAGGGATACGGGAGAGGATGGCGACTTCTCGTCTTTCCTGAAAAAACTCTGCTAGGACCTCACCATCACCAGAATATATTCTGGTGATCTGGCTTGGCTGATATTCCTCAAGTTGTTCAAT
>JBHIEA010000319.1:0-2062 GCA_046760365.1 bacterium | reverse complement strand
AAAGATGCCGGTACTATTGCTGGTCTTAAGGTAGAGCGTATCATTAATGAGCCTACGGCAGCAGCTATGGCCTATGGACTGGAAAAAAAGGGAGAAAAGAAAATAGCAGTCTATGACTTAGGTGGGGGAACCTTTGATATTTCCATCCTGGACGTAGGGGATAATGTGGTGGAAGTTCTTTCCACTAATGGAGATACCTATCTGGGAGGAGATGACTTCGACCAGCGAGTGGCGGACTGGGCCGCAGAACAGTTCAAGAAGGAAAGCGGCATCGATATAAGAGAGGATAAAATGGCTCTCCAGAGACTGAAGGAGGCGGCAGAGAAAGCCAAATGCGAGCTTTCCTCCAGTCTGGAAACCCAGATAAATCTTCCCTTTATTACCGCTGATCAAACTGGACCCAAACACCTGAGCCTAACCCTTACTCGGGCTAAATTAGAGCAGTTAACTGAAGATTTGATTGAGAAGACCGTTAAGCCATGTGAGCAGGCCCTGGCAGATGCTAAATTGAAACCTGAGGATATTCAGGAGGTAGTCTTAGTGGGAGGCCAGACCAGGATGCCCAAGGTTCAGGAGGTAGTGAAGAAGCTTTTTGGAAAAGAACCCCATAAGGGAGTTAATCCGGATGAAGTAGTGGCGGTAGGGGCAGCTATCCAGGGCGGGGTTCTGGCGGGAGAAGTCAAAGATATTCTTCTTCTGGATGTTACCCCGCTTTCCCTGGGTATAGAGACTCTGGGAGGGGTATTTACCAAGCTCATTGAGAGAAATACCACTATTCCCACCAAAGAGAGTAAGATCTTCACCACGGCTGCTGATGGTCAGACAGCGGTGGATGTTCATGTTCTCCAGGGAGAGCGAGCAATGGCGGCTGATAACCGGACTCTGGGAAGATTTCAGCTCACCGGAATTCCTCCCGCCCCCCGTGGTGTTCCTCAAATCGAGGTTACTTTTGACATCGATGCCAACGGCATCGTAAATGTTAAGGCCAAGGATAAAGGAACCGGCAAAGAGCAAGAGATTACTATTAGAGAATCGGGTGCTTTGGCCAGCGAAGAAAGGGATCGCATGGTCAAGGAAGCCGAGCAACATGCTGAAGAAGACCGAAAGAAAAGAGAGAAGATCGAGGCTCAAAATCAGGCAGATAACATAATCTACGCTACGGAAAAGGCTCTTAAGGAGCATGGAGGTAAGGTTAGCGATACCGATAAGAAGAATATCCAGGCTGCAATCGAGGATCTTAGAAAGGCAAAAGATTCGGGTAATGTGGAGGAAATCAGAGATAAGATAAAGAAGCTGAGCGAGGTTGCGCAAAAACTGGGCCAGGCGGTGTATGAGGAGGCAGCTAAGGAACAGGCTCGAGAAGAGCCTAAGCAAAAGGGGGAGGCTGGCAAGGAGAAAAAGGAGAAAAAAGAGGGAAAAGATGTAACTGATGCTGACTATGAGGTGGAGGAGTAACTTAAGTGGCCAAAAGAGACTATTATGAAATTCTGGGTGTTTCCAGAGAGGCCTCTCCTCAGGAAATAAAAAAGGCTTATCGCAGATTAGCCATTAAATACCACCCTGACAGAAATCCGGGTGACTCCAAAGAAGCCGAGGAGAAATTCAAGGAAGTATCCGAGGCTTACAAGATTCTCTCTGACCCTGAAAAGAGGCAAATCTACGATCAATACGGACATGCGGGACTGGAGGCAGAAGTTGGAGCAGGTGCCGGGTTTGGTGGATTTGACTTTGATCCGTTTAAGATCTTTGAAGAGGTTTTTGGTAGAGAATCTTTCGGAGGGGATATATTTGGAGACTTTTTTGGGCGCAGAACCAGAGCCCGAGAGGCTCAACCAGGTTCAGACCTTCATTATACTATGGAGATTAGCTTTGAGGAAGCAGCTTTCGGGACCGAAAAGGAAATTAGAGCCAGCAGGTACGAGCTATGCTCTAACTGTGGAGGAAATGGAATCAAGCCTGGTTCTGAGCCCGAAACCTGCCCAACCTGTAAAGGCAGTGGTTACGTAGCGGTTAGTCAGAGTTTTTTTTCTATATCCAGAACCTGTACTCAATGCCAGGGAAG
>JBHIEA010000318.1:0-2105 GCA_046760365.1 bacterium | reverse complement strand
AGGCTGAAGAGAGAATATATAAAGTTCAGGCATAAAAAGGGGACAGGCTACTTTTTACTAACAGATATAGAAAAGAGGAGGTTGAGATTGCAATTTATTGTTGCGCGGATTGGGACCGAGGGGAAAAAGTAGCCTGTCCCTCTTTTGAGAGCAAGTCTGGTGTTGTGTTACTAGACATATTTTACACTAAAATTGGAAAAATTCCCTGGTTTGAACCCCCTAAATTTCTCTGCCAGAGGCTACCCAGCGGGCAGCCCCAATTTTGGCTCTTAAGTGCTTTACTCATAGTCTCTGATAGGCAACTATCAAACGATTACCAAAGATGAATTTCTGGTACTTGTAGACGCCCACCCGGGCATCAACAATGGTGATTCTGTTCTCGAGCTCCGGTGGCAATTCTTCTCCTACAATTTGCTTGGGAGTGCGATTACCCAGAGCCACCTGAGGTCTGAAGAAATTATAGAATATATTCCATAGCTCCAATATTTCCCTCTGGAGTTTGATTCCTCTAAACTTGAGCTTCTTAAGGAGTTCTCTTTTTAAGGTGCCAAAATAACTCTCTATAGGACCATTACCCCTGGGGTTATAAAATTCTGTGTGAGAATGTCTAATACCTTTAAATAGACAATATATATCAAAGAATCCTTGAAACTCAGGCCCATTGTCAGTATGCACCTCATCAATTTTACCCAGGGCTTTGACTGCTCGACGTAAGGCTTTGGCTGCATTCTCTGAACTCTGCCGGTTACATAAGTAGTCGTAGGTGTCTTTAGAGCAGACATCTTTTACCGTGAAGAGGAAGCCGTTCTCCACCCTTTTAGCGTCCATACAGGCTAATCTTCTTGGCTCAGAGCGAGTAATATGTCTCTCTGGTCTTATCGGTGCATCAGGGATTTTGCTATTTCTTTTCAACACCTTGATGACACAATTAGTTGAGGTTTTCTGTTGTGTAATCACTGTGACATCCCTGGCAATCGATCTTTTAGATTTCCAGGGGTCATCGTCGTATACAGCACAGATTAATTTCTCTCTATCACCGTTACACTGGTGAGGACTGGTCACAGGCTTTCGGGAGAGGTTCTCTACTCCCTTTTTTAGCCAGTTGAGTAGACTCATCCTGCTGATGTGGTAGCATTTAGAGACCTTTGTCATCGAAAGTTTTTTTTTAACTCCTCAAGGATCATAGTTTTTTCTTCAGGAGTTAGATTAGGGTCAGCCAATCTCTCCCTGGCTACTCGCCGGGTTACTTTTTTCCAGAACTTCACTGCTCTTTGAGATAGGGCATTCTCCATTTTGAGTCGGGCAATCTCTTTCTCCTGTTGATGATACTTTTTCTCCAGTTGCCTGTAGTTGAGGACTTCCTGACTCAAGGATGGTCGGCCACGTCTTTTCTCCATTTCCACCTCCACTGGTATGGTTTTGGAGAAGATTATACCAGTGGCAGGGGTGGTAGTCAAGCACATTAGCAAAGTATCTCTCTGCCGGGGTAAAGTGGTTAATGCCCATATGAGGCCGAGCAAAGTTATAGTGAGCGATGTAGCGGCTAATCAACTGTTTAGCTTCATCGAGGTCTCTGAAGTCATAAGTATTGACGAGTTCCCGCTGAAGATTCCTGTGGAAGCTCTCCAGTTTGCCCAGAGTCTCGGGATGTTGGGGGCTGGCAAGAATATGTTCAATCCCCTTTGCTTGTAAGCATCGTTCAAAAGGAGTAGTTGAATGCCAGTTGGTAAACTGGATTCCCTGGTCAGTGAGAATGGCTTTGGGCTTTCTGAAAGCTAAGCCGCGTTTAAGGACATCCAGGACTGCCTCGCTGGTCTGGACATCGGTTACTGCATAGGAGATAATAAAGCGGGAGAAATCATCGATGATGGGAATCAGATAGCACTTCTTAGGAGCAATGTAGAAATACATGATGTCCATTTGCCACAGTTCATCAGGCAATGACCTCTCGAATCTCCTGGGGTCATGTCTGGGCTTCTTGAGGTACAAGTTGTGGACCTCATTTCGCTCAAGAACCCGTAGCACCGTGCGGGGATTTATCCAGACATTGCGGAAGCGTTTCAGCCAATTACTCAACTGCTTACATCCCATATGCGGGTACATCA
>JBHIEA010000317.1:0-2108 GCA_046760365.1 bacterium | reverse complement strand
GGGTGTTGGGAACAGCGGTGACTCTATTCGCTATTTCCTCTGTCCTTCTCATGACACTTTTCTTCAAGTTGAAGTCAGACTTTCTATACTGGTACTCTCTGGCCTTAGCCCTAATCGCCGTGGGCTTATCCGTTGGGTTCCTTGAGAAGGCTGTTGGCAGCCCCATCGGATGGGGAGGAGGGTTCGCCCAATACCTCGGCGGCATCTATTTCCTCATTGCCGTCTCAACCGTCATCAGAGGTGCACCTACCAAAGGAATACCCCTAGAGAAAAAGGATCGCGACTTGGTAGAAATCATGAACGTTGTCGCCTACACTGTTGACAAGGATGGAGTGACGACCTATGTTAGCCCCGCTATAGAGCTACTCATTGGATATAGTCCATCAGAAGTGATGGGTCGATCTTTCACTGAGTTCATCTATCAGGAAGACTTACAACGCAGCATGCAGAGTTTTCAAAGAGTCCTTTCTGGATACACCGAAAAAAATGAGTACCGAATTTTAACCAAGTCCGGCGAGATCCGTTGGGTCCACACTTCCAGTCGGCCCCTCTTGAGACGAAATCGTGTTGTGGGAGTGCAAGGAGAGCTGACGGACATCACCGAGCGCAAAAAGACGGAGGAGGCGTTGGTTGAGGAGCGTGACTTATTCCAGGCGCTTATTGATAATATTCCTGATGCCATCTACTTCAAGGATGATAAAAATCGATTTATTAGGGTAAACAAAGCCAAGGCTGAGTTTTCAGGCACCAGTCCCGCGAATATGATTGGGAAAACTGACTTTGACTTTTTTCCGCAGGAGCAAGCCAAAGAGTCTATTGCTGATGATAATAGGGTAATGGAATCTAATAGACCGTTAGTCGACAAGGTGGAGAAGATCACTCATGCAGATGGAACCGAACATTGGGTCTCGGTTACCAAAATACCTCGATATAATGGGAAGGGCCAGGTAATAGGTACCATGGGTATTTCTCGAAACATCACCGAGCGCAAAAAGGTTGGGGAACAGATTAAGCACGAAGCTGAAGAATGGAATAGGACGTTTGATGCCATCCCAGATTTTGTCTTTATTTTAGATAGGGTTTTTAGGTTTGTGAGGGTTAATAAATCTTTGACGGACGCGCTCAAGGTAAAACCGGAAGATTTGATAGGTAAAACCTGTTTCGAGATATTGCATAAGCCAAACAAAATCTGGCCACAATGCCCCTTCTTGGAAGTCCTCAAGGATGGAAGAACACACACCGTAGAGGTAGAAAATCTCAACATATGCCCCTCGCTTTTAGTCACTGCCTCACCTATTTTTGACAAAAAAGGTGAATTGGTTGGCGTAGTACACATTGCTAAAGACATCACCGAGCGCAAGAAGATAGAGGCGGCTCTCATCCAATCAGAAAAGCTCAAAGCTTTAGGAGAGATGGCGGCCGGAGTGGCTCATGATTTCAATAACCTTTTGGCTATCATTCTGGGAAATGCTCAGCTTTTAGAGAGAAGAGCGGAAAGATATAGGTTAGAGGAAATCAAGGAGCGCCTCAGGATTATTGCCCGAACTGCCCATAAAGGAGGGGAAACAGTAAGAAGGCTGCAAGATTTTACCCGCAAAGAAGCCCCAAGGCGGGATTTTGTCAAGATAAACTTAAACGATATTGTCAAGGAGGCTATTGCCGCTACTTCTCCGCGCTGGAAGGATGAGGCGGAGGGTAAGGGAATTACGATTAGGATAAGAGAGGAGCTAGGAAAGCTACCCTTTATTTGGGGCAGTATATCTGAGCTAAAGGAGGTTTTAACCAACCTCATCTTCAACGCTCTAGAGGCTATGCCACAAGGAGGAGAAATTGCCATCCGCACCGAAGCCAGAGAAAATGAAGTCTTACTTTACCTTACTGACACTGGCCAGGGTATCCCCGACAGCATAAAGGAAAAGATCTTCGATCCTTTCTTTACCACTAAAGGTCCGAAAGCTTCGGGTCTCGGTCTTTCGGTCTGCTTCGGGGTGATTAAACGCCACCAGGGAGAGATAAAGGTAGAAAGTACCGAGGGAAAAGGAACCACCTTTACCATCAGTATCCCTGTTTGCCTACAAGCTCCTTCAGAGAAAGAAAGACTTCAAGAT
>JBHIEA010000316.1:0-2115 GCA_046760365.1 bacterium | reverse complement strand
CCGTATTTACGATGATAATTCTTACGCCGCTTAAACTTGTAAACTATGATTTTTCGATCCCGATCCTGCTTGGTAACCTCAGCCATTACTCTGGCCCCTGCTAACCAAGGATTGCCAATAAAACTTTCCTCATCCTTCTTTATCATCAATACCTTATCTAAAACTACTTCTTCTCCTTTTTTTGCGGCCAGTTTTTCTACCCTTATTAAAGAGCCTGGACTAACTCGGTATTGTTTTCCTCCTGTTTCTAATACGGCAATCATTTTAAGCTCCTTAAGTTCCCATCCTCCAGGACGTAATGTATTCTCTTTGTTCTTGACTTAAGCTATCGATTTTAATCCCCATGGTGTTCAACTTTTGCCTGGCAACCCTCTCATCGATCTCCTTGGGAACCCGATACACTCTTTTCTCCAATTCCTTTCCTTTATTAATCAGATACTCACAGCAAAGGGCCTGGTTAGCAAAGCTCATATCCATTACCAGAGAAGGATGCCCCTCAGCACAAGCGAGATTGACCAACCTACCCTCGCCGAGCAAATTGATTCTTTTACCTCCCTTTAACTTAAATTCCCTAATATCTTTTCTTACTGTTCTTTTTTGCACGGATAGCCTCTCCAGATCTTCTAGATTAATCTCTACATTGAAGTGACCGGCATTAGCCACTATCACACCATCTTTCATCTTTTCGAAGTGCGGTTTTCCGATGACATTCTTATTCCCCGTACTGGTGACAAAAATATCGCCCTGGTGGCTTGCTTCTAGTAGAGGCATCACCGACCAGCCATCCATAGCAGCTTCCAGGGCTTTCAGTGGATTTACCTCGCACACAATAACCTTAGCCCCCATTCCTCTAGCCCGCATAGCTATACCTCGCCCACACCAGCCATAACCACAGACCACGAAGACAGAACCTGCCAAGAGAACATTAGTGGCCCGCAAAATTCCATCAATAGTAGATTGGCCAGTCCCATAACGATTGTCAAAGAGATGTTTAGTATTGGCATCGTTCACCGCAATGATAGGGTATTTGAGAACACCCTCCTTAGCCATACTTCTTAAACGAATTACCCCCGTGGTAGTCTCCTCGGTCCCTCCATGGACTTCTGAAGCTAAATCCATCCTATCAGAATGAATAGTAGAGACCAGGTCAGCTCCATCATCCATGGTAATATGGGGATTTATCTCCAAAGCAGCACCAATGTGCTTATAATAAGTCTGCCTATCCTCATTTTTGATGGCAAAAACCTCAATTCCGTAGTCTTTTACTAGCGACGCAGCAACTTCATCCTGAGTTGATAAAGGATTAGAAGCACACAAACGAACCAGAGCTCCCCCATCTCTCAATGCCCTTATCAGGTTAGCAGTTTCAGAAGTAACGTGAAGACAAGCAGCAATCCTTGTCCCTTGCAAGGGTTTCTCTCGAGAAAATCTTTTTCTAATTAATCTTAAGACCGGCATCATCGAATCTGCCCATTCGATGCGGCTCTTTCCTTCTGGAGCTATCTTCACATTCTTAATCTCGTGCATCAATCACGTCTCCTATTCTTTTTTGATCAGTTGAGAGGCTAATCGAATGGCTGCAATTAAGCTTTTTGGAGAAGCGGTCCCCCTGCCAGCCTTGTCAAAAGCAGTGCCGTGGTCAACAGAGGTGCGGATCAGAGGCAGTCCCAGGGTAATATTGACTCCTCCAAAAAAATCCCACAGCTTGAGAGGAATATGCCCCTGGTCATGATACATAGCAATGACAAGATCGAATTCTCCCTCTTTAGCCCGATAGAAAACAGTATCCGGAGGTATTGGTCCGGCTACCTTCATCCCCTGCAAACGAGCTTCTTTGACAGCAGGCAAAATCTCGGTAATTTCCTCTCTGCCAAATAAGCCCATCTCTCCTGCATGAGGATTGAGGCCTGCCACGGCCATACTTGGCTCGCATATGCCCAATTTCCTGACAGCTTCAAAACCTAGCCTAATGACGGTAAGGATCCTTTCCTTTTTTACTGCTCGGCAAGCCTCAGTTAAAGGAAGATGCCCACTCACGTGAGCCACCCTCAAATTCCCCGCTATCAGCATCATACAGACCTCTTTTACCCCGCAGAGTTCAGCAAGAATTTCCGT
>JBHIEA010000315.1:0-2138 GCA_046760365.1 bacterium | reverse complement strand
TACAATTTATCAACAAGCTCTTCCAATGATATATCTTTCTTTTCAAATTCTCCCACAGTCCTTCCCCGATCTAAAACGACAAATCTATCTGCAGCCGGGTACACATGATATATATTATGAGTTATGAAAATACAGGATTTTCCTTGCTCTTTTACCCCTTTTACAAAATTCAGTACTTTCTTGGTCTCTGAAAGCGATAAGGCCATAGTAGGCTCGTCCAAAATAATCAACTCCGCCTGGAAATGCAAAGCCCTGGCTATTGCCACACCTTGTTTTTCTCCGCCAGATAATCTTTCAACAACTGAGTCAGGTGTAAGCCCTACCGCTGTAAACCCTATTACCTCTTTTAATATCTTATCGGTCTCTTCTTTCGCCTTTTTTACCTGGAGAAAACCTAAGCGACTTGTCATTTCTCTGCCCATGAAAATATTTCTCCATAATGTTTGCTGCTCTCCCAGGGCTCTTTCCTGGTAAACAGTTTCAATACCCAACTCACGAGCCTTCTCCACCGAGTGATGGGTTATTTTCTTTCCTTTAAAGTATATTTCTCCTTTATCTGGAGCATGAACTCCGGTGAGGATTTTTATCAATGTTGATTTACCGGCGCCGTTATCGCCTATTAGTCCAACAACTTCATTGTATCCAACCTCAAAATTTTCTTCCTTTAAGGCGGTAACCTCTCCAAAAGATTTAGAGACATTTACCATCCGGACTAATTTGTCGTTTTTCGTCTCCATCAAATTCCTACTCATTTACATTCTTCTTCTCAAAATCGAATGGACTGAAACGGAAATAACTATGATCAAACCGTAGACCACCTGGGTCCAAAATTCTGCAAGCCCTACGCCGACAATTCCACTCTCTAAAGATCCTATGATAATACTTCCAACAAAGGTTCCAAAAATAGTCCCCGTCCCTCCAAAAGCTGAGGTTCCCCCTAGAAAAACTGCGGCTATTGTCTTGAGAAGATATCCTGATCCCGCGGTGGTCCACCAATATAAAAACTCAAAATTAGCCAGTATTCCAGCAAAAGCAGCGAAGAATCCCAGTTGCGCGAAGACCAGTATTCTCACCCTGTTTACAGGTATACCCATCATTCTAGCACTTTCTATGTTATCTCCGGTAAAATATATATGAGAACCAAATTTATGTCGATTCAAAATTAACCAGAAAAGAAACGCTATTCCAACAGTCCATAATGCCTGAGCTGGAACAGCACCTCCTATTCTACCTACTAAACTCTTAAATAAGACTGTTCCTTTGGCAGCTACTAGCGATCCTCCCATGACTCCACTGCAGACCAGAATCAATCCTTTCCAGAAAAACATTGTTCCTATAGTTACTATTAATGACGGAACACCGACTTTCACCACTAATATACCATTTAAAAGTCCTGCCAGCAGGCCTGTAATCAAAGAGCTTACTACAGCTAAGGTAACATTTCCGGTTGAGGTAAATACAGCCAGACATATCCATCCAGAAAATCCCATTATCGAAGGAAAGGAAAGATCTATCTCTTTACAAATAATTACAGGTGTCCAAGCTAAAGCCATGATAGCCATAAAGGGGATGGTGGACATGAAAGAATAGTAAATATCAAAATTAAGAAAAGTTTTAGGATCTCCAACAATAAATAATGTAAATATTCCTACAAGAACTGCAAATATACTCCACTGTAATTTGAATTCACTTAGCTTGAGCCAATGTTTTAGTGTTTTTGCTTTTTTTTCTTTTAGCTTTTTTGTGATTAGATCCCTACCAACACTCTCCATTTTAGGTTTTTCTCCTCAAAATCGAATGGATTGAAGTGGAAATAACTATGATCAAACCATATATCACCTCGATCCAAAATCCTTTGAGCCCTACGGCGACAATTCCACCCTCTAAAGATCCTATAATAATACATCCAATTAAGGTTCCAAAAATAGTCCCCGTCCCTCCAAAAGCTGAGGTTCCCCCTAGAAAAACTGCGGCTATTGTCTTGAGAAGATATCCTGATCCCGCGGTGGTCCACCAATATAAAAACTCAAAATTAGCCAGTATTCCAGCAAAAGCAGCGAAGAATCCCAGTTGCGCGAAGACCAGTATTCTCACCCTGTTTACAGGTATACCCATCATTCTAGCACTTTCTATGTTAT
>JBHIEA010000314.1:0-2146 GCA_046760365.1 bacterium | reverse complement strand
CTCTTTGAATGCCCATTACCAAAAATGGTTATTTCCCTGCCTTCATCGATCAGCCTGGTGAACTTATGTATGGCCATCTCCGGTCTCTGCCTGGGACCATAAACAGTGAACAGTCGGAGGCATATAGTGGGAATACCATAGAGATGATGATAGGTATGACAAATTAGCTCTCCAGAGAGCTTGGTAGCTGCATAAAAGGAGGTGGGTTTGTTAAGGCTCTCATTCTCCACAAAGGGGGTGGTTGCCGTACCATAGACCGAAGAAGAGGAGGCAAAAATAAAATTTTCAGGCGGGTAATCCTTGCACACCTCCAACAAATTCAAGGTGCCCTTAACATTCACTTCCTCATACAAAAGAGGATTCTTTAAAGAGGGTCTAACACCGGGCCGGGCCGCTAAATGAATAACTCTAGCAATTTTATAAGATTGGAAAACTTTTCTCAAGCTTTGCGGGTCCCGCAGGTCCACCTCCCTTAGTTCAAAATTCCTATTGTCCAAATATTCTTTGATATTGTCTCTCTTTATTTTGGGATCATAGTAATCATCAAAATTATCAACAGCTATTACCTTCCTACTCTCTCTTAATAGCCTTCCCACCAAGTGCGAACCAATGAAACCTGCTCCTCCAGTTACCAGTATGCTTCCCAAAATCTTTCTCCTGTGGGCAAGAATATCTCGGAACTAGGCCCCCTCCGTCGCTGTCTTCGTAAAGCTGCCCGGTTTTTCAATGGTTAAATCGGATTTAACGAAAAAAGTTCTTAATCTCTTTTACCACCAGCTCAATCTGGGCTTTGCTTAGCTCTGGATAAATCGGCAAAGAGAGAACTTCCTTAGAGGTTTTTTCCGCTATCGGAAGATCGCCCTGATTGTAGCCCAGACTCCTGTAAGCCTTCTCAAGATGCAGGGGAAGACGATAATAGACCTTGGTCTCGATCCCTTTTTTCTTCAAATAATCCCTTAACTCATCTCTTCTGGGCATCCGAACAGTGTAAACACAGAAACTATGCCGGGCATAGGGAACCTCACTAGGGGTCGTCACCGGAATTTTACAAGAAGAGAACAGCTTGTTATAAAGAGATGCATTTTGACAGCGCATCTTCATCCATTTATCTACATATCTCAGCTTCACCCTTAAAATCGCTGCTTGTAGCTCATCCAGCCGACTATTATATCCCAGAAGAGAATGACCATAGTTTGAGTCTAAACCATGAACTCTGAGCATTCGTATCTTTCTCGCTACCTTGTGATCACTGGTAAGAACCATCCCTCCATCCCCGTATGCGCCCAGATTCTTGGTGGGAAAAAAACTAAGACACCCTATATCTCCGATAGAGCCCAACTTTCTTGGGCGGCCAGACCTCCCATGATACTCTGCTCCAAAGGCCTGAGCAACATCCTCGATTACTTTTAAATGGTTTTCTTTTGCTATGGACATTATCTTACCCATATCTACTGCCTGCCCATAGAGATGAACCGGCATTATGGCTTTGGTTCTAGGGGTTAAGGCCGGTTCTATTTTGGCAGGATCCAGATTAAAAGTTTTTTCCTCGATATCAACGAAAATGGGTCTGGCACCTACTTGAGTAATCACCTCAGCAGTGGCAATAAAAGTAAAGGGAGTAACTATCACCTCATCCCCCTCCCCCACTCCCAAGCTCAACAAACTCAGCCTTAAGGCATCTGTACCCGAGGCAACTCCTATGGCATACTTAACTTCGCAATAGTCAGCGATCTCCTCTTCCAAGGTCCTCACATTGGGGCCCAGGATATAATGTCCACTTTCTAGAACCTCTTCTACTACCCTATTAACTTCTTCTTCGATTGTCTGGTACTGAGATTTCAAATCGAGCCAGTAGACCTTCATCCTTTTCCTTAACCTGGTTCTTACTATCACTTTAGTTTTTCTAAAATTCTCCTTTTTCGTTAGTAAATGGTGAACCAAGAGCATTCAGTAAGTTGCCGGATGCTGAACACTTTGAATATGTAATGTTTTAGAAAACCTTACCTATTACGTTTCTTATGTGGCTCAAACTATAACAACTTTTCCAAAGAAAGTCAAGAAGTAAGGACAGGTCTGGGTCTGGACGTCTTGGGTCTATCGGTTCAAAAGATCTTCCCCTCCCTGGCAAAAATCGAAGTTTGGCCAT
>JBHIEA010000313.1:0-2157 GCA_046760365.1 bacterium | reverse complement strand
TCAGCCGCTGCTCCATTTCCCCAATCATAGATAGTAAAACTTCCTATGCCAACTCCTTCAGGGCTTGTGTGTCCCACATGTGCATAGTTCTCCATAGTAAAACCATAGTCCTCAGGCCCAAAAAAAGGATACTTCTTCTCCCACTGCTTTTTTGTTACAGGATTCTCCGGACAGTACATCATCACAAATGAGGCACGAAGAGCAGCAAGTCCTCTCTGGATGTACTCTTCTAGCTGGAGTTCTTTACCGTATTTAATGATTAATTCTGAAAAAAGGCTCTCTCTCGAATCATTCCATTCTCCATCACTGTTCATTACTCCAAAACCTCCCAGCACATTCACATACATATAGGGAGGCTGCCAGGATGCCTGGGTCATTAACATCTCATCCAATACCCTCTGTCCCAGTTCAAGATACTTCTTATTCCCAGTAGCCTTGTAGGTTTCATATAACGCTTCTGCTGTCCAGAACATTGAGAAATTGCATTGTTTATACATATTATTCCGCTTGACTTTTTCCCCGACAAGAGTGTCTTTTCCATATTTACAGCATGACCAATAGGTTTCAAAATCTTCCCATCTGCCCTCTGGAATGATTTCCCTACACACTGCTTCCATCGCTTTAAGGGCTGCTTTTCTGTACTTCTTATCTCCCGTCAACTCCGCCATTTTCAGCAGAAAAGTTACAGACATCGATGTTTCAGGTGACTCTTTAAGGATTTTAAGCGGCTCCAGAGTATCTAGGTCAAGCCAAGCAGGGAAAAAGCCTTTCTCATCCTGCAGAGTGAGTAAACTGCGTGCATAGGTTTTCGCATAGTCGAGAAGTCGCTCATCTTTTTCGAGTTCCTCAGACCAGCGGAGCATTAAAAGCGCTGTCCAGCTCATATCCAGAATATGGTAGGGAGCAATACCTGGATCCCATTTTGAAGGTTCGCCTGATGGCCTGTTCACAGGATTTCGATTTGAATTTCCCCAGTATGCAGTTCTCCATCCTTTAGAGCGAGAGTACTTCCTCCCCTTAATCTCAACCTTCTCCATCTCTGTGGCAATAACTGTCTTGAAAAAACCCTGCTCCATAGGAGCTGAAAGGGCTAATTCTTTGGTCAGGAGTGCTTTCTCAAGGAGCTCTCGATTTTCTGTGCGGCGGGCATAGAGGTATAGGCCAGAAGCTGAACGGAGAGAACTGAACCAAGCCTGATTCCATATCGAGCGAAATTCGCGCTCGGTTGCTTCTCCAGGGTAATTGGGGCTCTGAGTCACATTGACGATGAATACAGGCGCTCCTACCCTCTTTCCGTTAAGATCAAATTCCTGCCAGACACTATCCCTCCACTCTCTGAATGCCCAGTTATAGGTATGCCTCACATAGGGTTCCAGATCGCCTCTCAGAGGACTTCCCCCTTCAAAAAGAACCTTCCCCCAATTCTTCCATAAGAAAGCAAGAGGTTTTCTCCATGGATTTTGAATGTCACTTTGATCCGTTGAAGCAAAGAGAAAAAAACCAATCTCTATTTTTCCCTCTGGATAGGTTGCACCGGGTTTTCTGACATAGAGCACATGCTCTCTCACCTTATAATCACTCATGCCAAGGGTAAGGGTGTTGTTAATCGCATTTAAATCCATATACCACCGAACAGGAGTTCCTCTCTTCATAATATCGAGGTCTGGAATGAGCACGAGCACTTTCTTACGAGAGGAGAGGATTAATGCAGGTGAGCGGAAGCTGTGCTGGTCAATTATATGATCATCTGTGGGGGTAAGGTGTGGAGACCAGTAAAAATCAGGACGGTATGCGGGTTTCACTTCAATTCTCCAATCGTCCTGCTGAATTTGATTTTTTAAATCGAAAATGAGCTTAAACCGAAACCTTCCTCTCCCCAGTTTTTCAATGTAAATTTCAGGCTCTTGTCCACCTAATTCTGTGCATGTTATGGATGCAACATGAGAACGGAGTGACCGGGGTAAGAGAACATTGACTTTTTCCAATTCAGGTATCTTTTTTTCCCCACAATGTACTAATGTGAGGAAGGCAACTGATAAGATGAAAGCCGATCTCAATTTATTCATCCGGACTTCTCCTTTTCTCTCTTAACAATTTACTCTTATTTTTGTGCAATTTCCAGCCTCTAGAAATACTCTATTCCCTGCGCAGCTGAAA
>JBHIEA010000312.1:0-2176 GCA_046760365.1 bacterium | reverse complement strand
CTGCATGTGCGCTTTTGGGTTCAAGGCTCCGTTGTGATGATTCTTCACGGCGACCGTGGCCATCTGCTTCTCAGTTGTGCCGTATCTGTGCATGTGGGCTGTAGCCATGAGGGCGTACAATCCTGGAAACGTTATTCCATGCCACTGTTCGAAGGGGAAGTCTGAGGCCATGGCCAAAAACTCGGTTACCTCCGGCGTGGTTCGATGGGTCATTTTTTCCACTCCCCCAACCATCACGACTTTGTGCATGCCGGAAAGAATGGCGAAAATTCCGCATCTTAGGGCGGCTCCTGAAGAAGCGCACGCGGACTCTAGTCTCATCGCGGGCTTTGGCAACAGACCAGCCCAGTCGGATAGGGTTGGCCCGGTGTGTCCTTGGTGCTCGTAGGATTCGCCCATATGACCCACAAAAAGCGCTTCTATGTCTTTTACTGGGTCTAAGTCTGGGCATCTTTCAAAGGCTTCTCGTGCAGCTTCAGCGAAAAGTTCCCTACCATACACTCCATCTCGTCTTCCAAACTTAGACAATCCTGCCGACACAATTGAAACCAATGGCTTGCGAACCAAGGATACATCCTCCAATCGTGGCATAAAGTTACCTATAGAATTCAGTAATTAATGCTCAAGGAGTATTTATACCATATTTTAACTGTTTAGGCGCGCGCAGAGGCATGAAGGTATTGAAGCGAAAGGGCTTACAAGTTACGGTGTTTGTCCCTCACCTTTTTCTAAAGTAACACAGCGAAGACCCTTATCCCTCATCTCCCAGAAACAACGATTACATGAGATGCAGTCAGCTTTATTTGAGAGGTTTTTCAGCCATTTTTTTGGGAGATCCGGTTCCCTTATTAATGGTCTAGACATAGAGACGAAATCAGCTTCCCCATTTCTCAGTATACCCTCAGCAACCTCCAGGGACCGTATCCCACCCACGAGAATCAGGGGGGTCTCCCCAATCACCTTTTTAATCCTCCTTGCGTAGGGGAGAAAGTAAGCTTCGTCCTCCGGAGTGTTAATCTTCGTTTTACTAGTCATCAAAATCGGGGATTCGTAGATGCCCCCCGAGATCTCGATGGCATCAAATCCGGCCTCAGCGACAGCCCTCGCGATCTCCACTGACTCAGGCATCTTCAGTGACGGCTCAACATCTAGGAAGTCATCAACTTGAAGTTTTATTACTACAGGCCATTCCTTACCACATCTCTCCCTAATTCCATCTAAAATCTCCAGGATGATTCTCACTCGATTCTTCGTGCTCCCTCCATAAGCATCTGTCCGCCTGTTGGTGTGGGGAGAGAGAAACTCTGACAAGAGATAACCGTGGGCAGCATGGAGTTGAACCCCATCAAATCCTGCTCTCTTTGCCCTCCCTGCAGCTGCGATGAACGACTGCGCTATTTCCTCAACTTCCGCCAAAGTCATTTCCCTAGGAACAATTTTGATGTTCTTCTTCTTACCATAGGAAATGTAGCCAACAGCTGAGGGCGCCACTATCTCTCCATACTCCTCACAGCCGGTTCTCTGTCGCCCGCAATGGGCAATCTGCAATACAAACTTTACGTCTTCGTCAACTTCATGAACCGCCTCAGTCGCTTTCCTAAGCATAGGTATACATTCATCGGAATGGATCCCTGTCTGATACCTTCCTGCGATACCATTCCTCTTAACAAAAGCGAAGCCACCTATTATTAAGCCGACTCCACCCATTGCAAGCCTCCTATAAAGACCAGCATAACGCTCATCCACAATCCCATCCTTGGCCATTCCCTCATAAGTTGCGGAACGCACTATCCGATTCTTTACAGTCATGTCTCCTATCTTTTTGGGTTGAAAAAGCATCAAGTCCTTTCCCATCATCATCCACACCCTACTACCATGCTTCTTAGCAAAATTTAGTAAAAAAGGGAGATTATTATGACTTTCCATGTTACATAGGTTAACCTTAGTAAAACTCCTGGGCACCATAACGACCGCGCGCGTTTTTCTATATATCTTATAAAATTTTGTAACGCAAGGCTTAAGAATAGCCTAACATTTTAGGGAGGAAGGTGAATGCTCTTGGGCAGAAACCACATTGCAATAGAGGTAGACTCCCTCGTCAAAAAATACGGTGACCTCACAGCCGTTGATTCCATATCCTTCACCATAAATAAGGGCGAAATCTTCTCCTTTCTAG
>JBHIEA010000311.1:0-2188 GCA_046760365.1 bacterium | reverse complement strand
CTCATTTTTCACCCCCCTTAAAGATAACTTAGACAATATCAATTACACCAACACCGCTCTTTCTTTTTCCGGTGTCCCTCTGGATTTTCATTATAGCACACCACGCTAACGTGTAAAGTCCAGGCTTTTCTTCTATCCCTCAACTCAAGAAAGTCTCGATTTTTCTTTCGCCTCGCAACAATAGTAATTAAATAAGGAGAAAAGAATGCCCTCGCCACCTCTGATTACTGACAAGCGCCTGTTGATCCCTGGTTTAAAGTGCTATCATTATACAATATACAAGCTAAATGACAAGTAAAGACTTTATCATTTTGCTCAAAAGAAAAAGATCTGCTATAATGAAACAAAGGGAAGATAAATTGGAACCTCAGAAAAAATTTATTCTCATTGATGGTAATGCTCTTCTTTATCGAGCCTTCTATGCCCTTCCTCCTTTGACTAACTCAGAAGGGGTTCCCACTGGAGCTGTTTATGGGTTCACCCGGATGCTGATGAAACTCCTTCGAGAAGAGAGACCGGCCTACATTGCCTGTGCTTTTGATAAAGGTAGAAAAACTTTTCGTCATCAAAAATGGGAGGAGTACAAGGCTACCCGACCCAGGATGCCTGAAGATCTAGCTAGCCAGATTTGTCTAACTAAAGAAGTCCTGAAGGGTTTCGGAATTCCCATTTTCGAGAATGAGGAATATGAGGCGGATGATCTACTTGCAACTCTGGCCAGAAAAGGAGAAAAAATGGGCCTGAGGATTGAAATTCTAACCGGAGACAAAGATGCTTTGCAGATAGTATCCTCTTCCATTTGTGTCCTTAGGCCGAGAAAGGGAATTACCGATATCCGTCGCTTTGATGAGAAACAGGTAAGAAAGGAATATGGAGTCTCACCGTCACAAATTCCTGATTTTTTAGCCCTGGTGGGGGATACCTCAGATAATATCCCTGGCGTTCCCGGCATTGGACCGGTTATGGCCAGGCAGTTGATCCAAAAATATAAGAGCCTGGATAACCTTCTCCATAACCTTGATCAACTTCCTGACAAAAAAAGAGACCTTTTAATAAAATATGCTGAACAGGCAAGATTGAGTAAGAAACTGGCTACTACTATTACTTCGGTCTCCCTAGAGATGGGTCTGGATGAACTTAAGGTCAATCCCCCCCAAAGAGATCTTCTCCTTCCTTTGTTTAGCAAACTGGAATTTAAGCAGTTGGTAAAGGAACTGGGACCTTCTACCTTCCCTGAAGCCCATTTTTATGAAATCACCAGCTTACCAGACTTGATCAATCTGGCCTCTAATCTAAAAAAAACTTCTTTTGTTCTCGAACCTCAAAAAAATGGAAAAATAGAAGGTATAGCGTTTTTCGTCAAAGATAAGCCTTCTTATTGGGTGTCTTTCAAGCAAGTCGGGATAAAGAACCATCTCATCATAAGTAAATTAAATCCTGTCCTCAGAGATGCCAAAATTATGAAGATAGGGCATGATTTGAAGACCACGGTTCACCAGCTAAAAATGTTAAAGATAGATCTGACTGGATTGGGCTTTGATACTGAACTAGCTGCCTATCTTTTAAATCCTTTAGCACATGACTATCCTCTGGAAGATTTGGCCCTTAACTATCTGGGAATACCCCTGGATAAAGGAGCTCATCCTGCCACAAGAGTCAAGATCATCTCACAGCTTTCAAAGTTGCTGGAAGAAAGGTTAAAAAGAGAGGATCTCTGGGAATTATTCCTGAAGATAGAGATGCCCCTCATAGAAATTCTGGCTAAGATGGAAGAGAGAGGCATCAAAGTTGATAAGGCCGCCCTGGAAGACTTCTTAAAAGATGTAAAGAAGAAAAGGGAGGAAATACAAGAAGAAATCTATCAAGAGGTGGGAGAAAAATTCAATATTAATTCCTCCCAGCAGTTAGGGCAGATTCTTTTCGAAAAAATGAATCTCCCGCCTCTCAAAAGGACCAAGACCGGATACTCTACCGATGAGGAAGTCTTGCAAACCCTATCTTTACTTTATCCTTTTGTCACTAAAATATTAGAATACCGACGGCTTTTCAAGTTAGAGTCAACTTACATCAGGCCTTTCCCTGAATTAATCAGACCTGCTACAGGAAGAATTCATACCTCTTTTAATCAAACTGTTACTGCTACAGGAAGACTTTCCTCTTCAGAGCCTAATTTGCAAAACATTCCCAT
>JBHIEA010000310.1:0-2222 GCA_046760365.1 bacterium | reverse complement strand
GGTTGGTAAGGGACCACATTGTCTGCACCCGAACTGGCGAGATAATATACTCATAGAATGTCTGCGCCTGCGGGATGAGTTTCACATATCCCTCGTATTCAGGTCCATAGCTAACTCTTTCCAGGAGCGTCTTTTGGGCGGAGAACTGCTGTCGGTAATATGTCTCAAATACCTGCTCAGAGCACATCCATTTTAGAAGTTCCCAGGCTTCCCTTAGATGTTTGGTATTCTTGTTGATAGCCAGAGTGCGCCCTCCCAAGTGGGTCCGTCGGGTCACCCTGCCTGCCGGAACCTGGGCCGAGGCTAGGGGTGCTTGGGGATTAGCGTCCATTGCCGCACGAAATGATTGAGGGGGCATGAATCCCATAGCAAAGTCACCTTTGGCCAGTCCATGCAGTAGCTCAGGATCTCCCCAGGAGTCGATGGCGATTAAGGATCGTGGAGAAATCCCCTCCTCAAAGTAACTGTTGAAATACCGCATGGCTTCCGCAATTGCTTCCGCATCAATTCCCAGTTGCCAGCTACCATCACCGGTCTGTCTCATAAAGGTGTACCCGTGACTCCAAATAAAGTAGTTGACCAAGAACCACATTCCCCCGGTAGGGCCACTGCCAGCAGGAAAAGCAAAGCCGTATCGATCTATTACTCCATCCCCATCACGATCTTCGGTCAGTTTCTCTGCTACCTCCTTAAAATGAGACCAGGAATCGTCGGGAAAGCCAACAATACCCGCTTTGGCAAAGAGATCTTTTCGATATATGATCGCGAAGGTATCAGTGGTCCAGGGGATCCCATAGACATCATCACCGATCTTTCCCAGCTCTACTGCCACAAAATCATCAATCCCTCTCGGTAGGGGATACTTCTCGAATAAGGGATTGAGTTTGACCAATGTGCCAGCCTTGGCCAGGTCCATTGTCCATACAAAAGCAAGCTGGAGAGTATCAGGGCCCCCACCGACTCCGGCTTCTCGGATAAATTGAGTGAGAGCATCTGCCCAGGGTACCACCTCATATTGGACTTTGATGTTAGGATGCTTCTGGTCGAATTCTTGGACCGCCTCTGGTAGGCCAGCAGCATCAGCCGGAGGATCGTTTTGCCGGAATACCAGAGTGATCTTATCTTGGGTCGATCCGACTGCCCCGGCGACTACGGCCAAGGTCAGACTAAAACTGACTATCAAGACCAGCCTTCTTAGCTTTCGGGTCCTCATTCTCACTAACTTCATTTGCTTTACCTCCTCGCTGAGACTTGATTCAATTTTTTGTGAAAGCTCCAAGAAGAGAAATTAATTTTTGACAGATTTTCTTTTTTGGAAAACTTTCTTTTATTCCAGGCTAGACTAGCCTACCCATTCTCTCACCTCCCTCCTGACCTTATTTTCTAGCTTTTGTTCCACTAAGCAAAACCCTGTTCTCTCTTTTTCACTGTAGAAAGGGTTTTCGATACCCAAAAAGACCGGGCATCTCTTTTTGCATGGGTACCTCCTTTTAGGATTTTTGCCGGGGGATGCCTCTTTAACATAACTACCTCCTGTTATCATCGGCATTCTCCAGAAAAGGCTAAACTAACAAGCGTTTCTTCTGCGGTCTTCTTTTCCTCTCATCCTAATTTCACTATACGTGTATATTTTACCATAAACCCACCTTACTGGCAAAGTCAAGATTCTGACCTTCAGATTGAGTTTCTTGAGCAAGATTATCCTTCTTCACTAATCTATCGGAAATTTGCTTTATTACCTGGCCAGTTTATGGGTCTCTGTTCAGATATTCGTTCCACTTCCCTTGGATATGTAACTCAACTATTTAATGGAGTCTATCTTTCCAAAATAGGGATTTTGACCTCCTCTTTTACTTTTTGACCCCTTTTTGCTAGTCAGAAAACTGGGTGCTCTGCTTAGTCAAAAAATTCCTTCTGATTATCTCAAGGCGAGGATATTTTGTGCCTCCTTAAAGAAACAACTGCTACTTTTCTAGCAAGACCGTGAGCTTCCTTCGCATGACGGTGTCAGGCAAGACATCAGAAGAGCGGCCAGCAATCAGATAGAGCATATTTTTCGATGTAGAATTTTACTCCCAGGAACTTAACGCTTACTTTCCGCTTGTCTCGATCTCGTTTATGTTTTATTCTCTGGTCTCTGCCAGCCGAGTTCATTAGAAATCTCCCCGGCTCCTTCTCTAAAGACCTGGGCGGGAAAATAATCCTCTTCGCATTTTCTATCA
>JBHIEA010000309.1:0-2224 GCA_046760365.1 bacterium | reverse complement strand
CTCTCTTCAATGTTTTTCCGGATAAACTCTGATATAACCAGTAGTAGGGCTAACGGTAATAGTATACCAGCTTCCACTGTCCTCATTCTTAAGGTAGATCGAACCAGTCTCAGCTGTTCCTTGAGGGTAGAAAGAGAGGCTGTCATCATCAGGATCATCAAATTCCACAATTCCATCCTCCTCCCCTTTTTTCCAAAGTTCCGGATCGGCAAAGACTACATTCTCTGAAAGTGAATGAGTTCCTTCTATCACCGTCCCCTCTTTATCTTCAATCCAATATTTTCTCCGAGCCGGATCGAAGACAACCCGGTATTCTTTTCTTTTGGTTATGGAGAGCCGACGTGCCCATCTTAGAGTAGAGGCAATATCCTCGGCTGAGGTTTTCAGACGGCTGCGGGAGAGGAAACTACCCACAGACAAAATACTCAAAAAGATAACCACGCTCACCACACCCAGTACTACAATCAGCTCCATCAAAGTGAATCCAGGTTTTCGTGGTATCATCCTTCTTAACTACCAGTTATTAATATCATCCTCTAAATACCCATCCGCTGAACCCGGACCATTGGGATTCAGCTCATCTATGACCCTATCTCCATCATCGTCTATCTCATTCTGGCAATAATCACCGTCTTTGATTTCATCACCGTCAATGCCACTGGTTCCAGTCTTTCCATCTAATCCCTTAGAATAGATATCGTAGCTACTTTTATTGTGAAAGGGAGGGGAGGTAAAAGGGATTCCATCAAGATCAGCCGCGTAGAAATAGACATGAACTCGATCATCTCTCCCTTTGTGCCAGGGATCGAGAAGCTCACCAGCCTCGTTTACTTCACTTTCTTTGAACTCCAGGTAAGGTCCGGTCCACTCCGGGTCCTTCCAGATAGGGTCCCCAGGGGGAGGCGAGAGAGCCTTTCTTAAAGAAGCAGAACCCCTCTCATCAGGGGGATAATGTCCGGTATCAATTTTATACATGCTTATGGCTGCCTCTAACTCAGCGATGAAGGACTTGGCTGCAGTTCTTTTTGCTCTTCCGGTAGCCTGAAGTAAGTTGATGGTAGCAACCGCCGATAAAACCGCGATAACCGCCACCACTATCAAAAGCTCGAGCAAAGTGAAGCCGATCTCTCTTCTTAGCCTGCCAGCGAATTTTTTATCCTCTTTTATCTTCGGGCCCCATCTATCCTCACAGAAACCGTATTTCTCTCCCAGTCTTAGAATAGCCTATTTATTGTATTGGAGCTTAATACATTGACTGAAAAAGTCAACCCAAAATCTGTTCCCAGTCTTGACAGGTCACACTTTGGGAATATAATTGGAATATCTATTGCTTGTAACACCGAAAGAGAAAAGCAGTGAAGATAAAGCCGAACGATAAGCCGAGGTTAGAAAAGAAGATAAAAGAAGCCCTAGGAAGAGATAAAGAGGTTCTGTTTGCCTATCTCTTTGGCTCTTTAGCTACCGGTTTTTGTCATCCTTTCAGCGATCTTGACATCGCAGTCTATTTAAAAGCCGGGCAAGGAGACTATTATCATCGGAAAGATAAAGAATTGCGAGACACTTTGTTTGCCGCACTCAAAAGCAATAAAGTAGATCTTTTTTTTCTAAATGTTGCCCCTCTTCTGATGCGATTCAGGATAATTTCGGAGGGCGAGCTTCTTCTCTCACGCAATGAAGCGGCACGGATAGACTTTGAGACGGCTACTCTTTGTAGGTTCTTCGATTTCAAGCCCTATCTGGATGAGTATAATTACTTGCTTCGGGAAAAAATTCTAAAAGGAAGCTAAGGGATGGAAGAACGTAGGAAGTATCTGAGAAAGGACCGAATTTACGAACACCTAGATAATCTGAATAGACAACTAGAAGATTTGGAAAGACTTCCCGTACCCAATTATAAGTTTTTCTTAGGTCGAGAAAACTTTGAGAGGACAAAGGCAATCAAATTCAGCCTGACTTGTGCTATTCAAGATGTTACTCGAATTGCCCTCCATATTGCGGTAGCCTTAAGGTTAACCCAAATAAAAGAAAGTGAAGCAGAATCTATTCTGGCCCTGGGGCAGGCAGGCATCATCCCCAGAGGATTTGCTGACAAAATCAAGGGTATGCCTAGCTTTCGAAATAGATTAATCCATAATTACCTGCCTGACAAATTCGATGCAGAGAAATTATATAACAATCTTCAACAACTGGATGATTTTAGAAAATTCTCCCAGTACATTATAAA
>JBHIEA010000308.1:0-2231 GCA_046760365.1 bacterium | reverse complement strand
AGCACAACCATGGAATCATCGCCCTTTCTCCTTCTTATCCAAACACTGGCAAATCCAATGCAAGGAGCAGTATCTTTTCCTTGTGGCTCGGCTATTATCTTATCCAAAGGAAGCTTTGGAAGTTGAGAGACAATGGCCTCCTTTAACTCTTCTCTAATCACCAGAAAGGTATTCTCCCGTCCAAAAAGACGGGAAGCTCTCCGGTAAGCTGCCTGAAGGAAACTTCCTTTTCCTACTAAACTTAAAAGATGTTTAGGATGAGTTACTCTGCTTTCCGGCCAGAGTCTCTTTCCTAATCCTCCTGCCATAATCAAACCCACACTCATATTTTGACTCCTCTGGTGGTCTTTTGTGTAAAATCTAGACTAATTCTATCACAAAGTCCCGTCTTGTCAATTGTCCACTTCCAGCTCTCCCAAAAAAGTTTGAGGCTGCCCTCTGCTCGGTGTCTTTCCAAGGGCTACCGCTAAGTTCTGCCCTTGTCTGTATACTGTGGCTCGGTAGAATTTGTCCCCCAGGGGCCTTCATGATACATGAAGGCCTCAAGGAGAACTTATGCGTTAGAGCTCATAGACCCGAGATCACGCGGCTGCCTTGTGGAAAACACCTCGCCGGGCAGCAAAGAGCTTTGTTAATGCCAGCCCTTCCACAATCTATCAAACTCTGTTCGGTATAGTTTAGCCAGGGAGGGAGAGTGGATGATGACGAGATTTTCCCGGTTCTGATAGGTAGCATGCCAGGTGGGATTAAAACTACCAGTAATTACCAAAGAATCATCGACTACGAAGAACTTATGGTGCATGAAATAGAAATTTCTGTCCCAGATTATCCTCATTCGCAGGCGCCTTAGAGACTGATATTGAGAAAAGGGACCGTCCTGATCCTTCTCCATTATTCCTCTCACTTCGAGATTCTCGGCATATTTATGTACTAAAACCTGAGCGATTTTTTCCGAGGTAAAGGAAAAAAGAGCAAAATCAATACTCTTCTTGGCCTTTTTTAGCACTCTTATAACTGCCTCCTCTAGATTATCCTGAGGAGAAAAATAGGTTTCAATCAAACTCTCATCAAGTTTAAGAGGAGAAAAAGACAATTTAGAAGAGGATAGTTTTCCCTGCCATAATCTTTTAAACTCCTGGATAAAATTTGCCGCAACCGGGGAAGATTTAATAACCACGATGTTGTTGTTCTCCCGGTGGGCTCCTGACTCTGTTGGATTAAAAGAACCCGTCCAGACAATTTTTTCATCGATTACACAAAACTTGTGATGCATAAAGCTGTCCGGATCATGGTCTCTTTTTATGAGGCCAAATTTAGCAAGATAGTCGTATTCGGAGCGCTTGTCCTGGGAGGTTAAATCATCGGTGAATATCTTTACCTTGACTCCCCTTTGGTGAGCTCGAAAGAGAGCACGGGAGAGCTCTTTGAGTTCTATCTTGTAAAAAGCGGCATAGATACTCTCTTTGGCCTCGCCTATCAAGTAGGTAAGATGGGGATAGAGAGGATCTTGGGGAGAAAAGTAGGCAACAAAACCTTCCGGTGAGGGAAAAATAACCCGATCGGGGGCTTCTTCGCACCCATTGAACCATACAATGAGCAATAAAAGAAAGGCCAGGAAAACTCCTCTGCCTAATAAGCGTTTATTTGGCATGCTCCAGACATTCATTAGCCAGAAGATAAAACTACCTGGATGACTACTGTTTGCTTCTTCTATGAGATTGACTTTTTTCTAAAATTACGCCTTTTTCTGGATCCAACTTTATCCCTGCTCCACAATCACACTTTACAATTTCACCAAATTCGAATAAGGTAACATCATATTGATGCCCGCACCTTGGGCATAAGATAGCCACTTAACTTTCCTTTAAGAAAAAGACTACTTCTTCAGGGCTTTGATAAACTCATCAACTGTGAGAGCAGCCAAAGTTATGGTTTGAACAGTACCTCTGGATCCCAGTTCAATGGCAACTTTGGAGGCGGTCTCATTGTCTGGAGCCTCGAGAATATTTACAAAATCGTAAGGGCCTAAAAGAGCATATTGACTGAGTATTCTCACCCCCATCCTCTCCACTTCCTCATTAACCTCTTTTATTCTTTCAGGTTTTTCTCTGACGCTTTTTCTTCCTTGACTAGTCAGAGTAGTAAGCATCACATAGATAGCCATCTTCCTCACCTCCTTGTAGACCAGTCTCAAAAACTATTCTTATTTTATCTGACACCTTCCAGAAGCT
>JBHIEA010000307.1:0-2238 GCA_046760365.1 bacterium | reverse complement strand
ATTAGGTTGGAATTATTTCTTTCAACTTTCGCAATTTTTCGGGAAACTGGAGGCGAGGCTTGACATGCAGAAAAAAATCTACTATAAATAAAAGCTCAAAAATTCAGAAGCTTTTCTCCAAAGGACCCTTAAAGGTTAAACTCAATGCGTCCAATAGCTAAAATTACAAAAGGTGTTGCAGAAAAGCCTTTAGGCCTGAAATGTTTTGATGAGGAACGCAATAAGCAGAATCTGTTAAGCACGGTAGATTTAGGCATTCGCCCGGTGAAGGTAGATAGGATAGTGGGGAGCGCAGGTAGATGTCTGGACTTTGATCCTAAATTTAAACCTAGAAGTAGGACTGATACCCAGGATAGATATAATTCTATAAAACGAGCGCTACAAGGCGGCATAATTCTTCCTCCGGTGGAACTTTACAAGATTAAGGATGAGTACTACGTGGTCGATGGTCATCACCGCATTTCCGTGGGAAAGGAAATGGGGCAAGAATATGTCGATGCTCGCATAATTGAATTTCTGCCAGCGAAAAATTCTCCTGAAAATGCTTTATATTTGAGGAGATTCGACTTTGAACAGAAAATGGGTATAGGGGAGGTTCTTCTCTCCCGACCCAGTGGATATGATAGACTCGCCTGGCAGATAGACCTACATCAACAGTATTTGGCCCATAGAATGGGAAGAGAGATATCCATTAAGGATGCCGCCCATGACTGGTTTTATTCCATATATCAACCGGTTGTTCAAAAGATAGAAAAAGGGAAACTAAACCTGCAACTCAAAGACGCCACCCCTGGCGACATATATCTTTACCTGACAGAGGATCTACAACTTCGCAACAAAAGAAACGGCCATTACCTAGATCTCGCTGAGGCAATAAGGGAGGTTGACCTCCTCACCAAAGAAGTCCACATAATCAAACCGCGAGCGAGCCTAAAAGAAAAAGTGATGAATATCCTACTTCCCTGCCACCCTTTGAGAAAATGTCCCTACCCCTCACGGTTAAGATAGAAACCTTACAATTTCTAACCCCTGCGTGATTAAAAAAACTGGGCTTAAGAGATTTTTTGACTGAGAGTTACCAATACTGAATGGGAAGGACTACGAGGAAAAGCTAGTATTATAAAACAAAAAAAGATGCTCCCTTCATGGAAGGTCGGTTATTTTCTGGGTGGGTCGGCTAAAGACTAAAATCCTCCGGTTTTAGATCCTTTAATCTTTTCTTGAAATCCTCGATCTCCGCTTCCTTGATAGGAGGCTTGTCCCCTACGGCTATCTTGTCTAGCACTGTCTCGTCTATGAAGATAGGCACCTTCAGCCTAAGGGCCAGGGCTATAGCATCACTGGGGCGAGAGTCAACCTGAAGAGGTTCTCCATTTCTTCTCATCAAAATGCGGGCATAAAAGGTATTATGTCTGAGATCGCTTATTACTACCCGATCCACTCTACCCTTAAGCTTCTCAATTAGAGATTTGGCCAGATCATGGGTCAGGGGTCGCGGTGGTCTAACATTCTCCAGAGCAAGGGCAATAGCCTGTGCCTCAAATAACCCAATCCAAATGGGGAGTGTCTTATCTCCATCTTTTTCCTTTAACACAATGACCGGCATCTTTGAATTAACATCTATAGCCACTTTCGAAACGGTTACTTCAATCATCTTATCACCCCTTTCCAGGAATTGACCACATTAATTTCCAACACTTAGCCATTAATGGTAGCTCAAGACCCATAAGCTGCGAAAGCCAAGTGCCATTAATAATTTCCTCAACTACCCCACATATGTCCACACCCCATTAGATCCATAATAGCCCTGTTTAACTCGACCCCGGTAATATGTCCCAGACATCCGCAAGCGGCGGAGACCTCGTCAAAAAATTCCACTTTGTCCCGTCTGACCCCATCTCCATAAAACAAAACTGGCACTGGGTCGCTGCTGTGTCTTTTAAGGGAAAGAGGCGTACTATGGTCAGACGTTACGATAAGATAAATGTATTCCTGGCACAAAATCTGGACTAATCTATCTACTTTTTCAATCATCAAAAGCTTTCCCTCAAGGTTTCCATCATGGCTTGCATTATCTGTCCCCTTAACATGGACAAAGACAAAGTCAAATTCTTCCAAAGCCTCTCTCGCTGCCTTGGCTTTGGCCTCTATGTCCGTATCTATTCTTCCCGTAGCTCCAGGAACTTTCAGAATTTCCATTCCTACATATTTGGCCACTCCTTTGTATAAGGCAGATCC
>JBHIEA010000306.1:0-2257 GCA_046760365.1 bacterium | reverse complement strand
GGGTAAAGCTAGAAAAACCGGTTAAAGAATACCTAGCCGAGCTTTTGTATCATGGTTTTGCCCATCACTGCATGGTAGTTTACGGAGACGTAAGAGAGGAGCTTTCCTTTATTGCTGACTTAATGGGTATAAACAAAGCATTCATCTAACAAAATTCTCGGTAATAAGCTGGGGAAACAAAAAATGGCAGAGATGTCTTCGCGGGAAAGAGTATTAAAAGCCTTTAACCACGAAGAGTCAGATAGAGTCCCCATAGCCGATATTGTTCACAATGTAGAGATGATCGAATATTACAGTGGAGAGAAGGTAAGCCCTAAGAATGCTATTGACCTCACCTGCAAAGCAATAGGCAAGTCAATGGACATGGCCAGACATTTTGCTGCCCCCACTTTTCTGAAGCCGCAGATTGTTCGTGATGAGGACGGGTTTGTGTATCAGAAAGAATGGTGGACCGGCCAAGTCTTGGAACGTCCGTTTAAAACTACCCAAGAACTCTCGGAATTAGTAAAAAAGGATATTGAAAGAATCTATAAGGCCATTGAGAAAGACAGGCTCTGTCCTCAAGCCACCCTTCACATCCAACTAACAGGAGAAGATTTGGAAACGCCTCAGGAATTGTACGAGTATTTTGAGACGTTGATTAATAAGATGGGTGGTTCTTTCTTAATTGCTCCGGAAAGCTTGGTTGGAGTACATACGGCATATTATAGGGCAGGAATGGATCTTTTTGTTTTCCTGTATGATGAAGACCCTCGACTGGTTTCAAATTGGCTTCAAGCCTTAAATGATTATGAGGCATTTAGAATTAATAGTATTGCCGACCCAGAATTAATGCCGATCGCGATGGTTGCCGATGATATTGCCTATAACAAAGGCCTTCTTTTCTCACCTAAGTTTTTGGCCAAAGAATGGTTCCCGCGGGCAAAAAGACTGGTCGAGTTGTGGCATTCTCATGGATGCAAGGTTATTTTCTTCTGCGATGGTAATAAATGGCCGATTATGGATGAGCTCATTAATATTGGCTGCGATTGTATTGCTCCGCTGGAACCTGCTTCTGGTATATACGTAAAAGATGTGAAAGAAAAATGCCCCCAGATAACCATGGCTTACATGATTGATTGCAGCCAGCTTTTACCATTTGGCTCAAAAGAAGAGGTTAAAGCCGAGGTCAAGAAGGCGATCGATGAAGGTGCCAAAGGTGGAGGGCTCATTATGGGCTCGACTTCAGAAATTCACCCCAATGTCAAACTTGAAAACGTTATAGCAATGTACGAAACTGCTAAGAAATATGGAGTGTATAGCAGATAGTCATTGCACCCTTACGTTTAGTAAAGAAGGTCTCATGTAACAGGAATGCTTACATAGTCATATTCAAACAGGCAGAGAGGGTATTTACGAGCTATCTGCAAAGAAAGCTAAAGTACGTATTGGGGAAGAGAACTGGACTCTGACATTCTTAAGGTAAAATTAAGTCTAAATTAACCCTTTCTAAAGTCAATTCCACCATCTGACATATCTAAAAAACCTACCCTACAAACCTTCTGAAATACTTTTTGGGGCTAACTCGTTTTCTTTTTGAAGGATTTCACCCACTTTGACCCCGCGTTTCCATGAACTAATGAGCTCCGGTTTTCTTTTGTGATCGTGGTTTGTCAAACTTGACAATGGCTCTGCTTCTTATAAGATGCTGGGAGGATAAGCCATTGGAAAAAATGAAGAAAAGATACGAGCCTCAAGAAATAGAAAAAAAGTGGGAAGATTGGTGGGAAAGAAATAACTATTTTTCTCCTCGTCCGGGCAAAAAGAAAACCACCTTTTCCATGGTAATGCCTCCTCCCAATATCACCGGCGCCCTCCATATGGGTCACGCTTTCAACAATACTGTCCAAGACATTGTGGCTCGCTTCAAAAGGATGAAGGGATACGAGGTACTGTGGGTTCCAGGTATTGACCACGCCGGAATAGCTACCCAGAATGTGGTGGAAAAAAGTCTAGCTCAGGAGGGCCTTACTCGACAAACATTGGGCAGGGAAAAATTCCTCCAGCGGGTTTGGCAATGGAAGGAAAAATATGGAGAAAGAATTTTCTCCCAGCTCAGAAAATTAGGGATCTCCTGTAGTTGGGAGGATAAATCTTTCACCATGGATAGATCCCATTCTCAAGCGGTGGAGGAGGTATTCGTTCGTCTCTATAAAGAAGGATATATTTACAAGGGTGATTATATCATTAACTGGTGTCCTCGCTGTGAGACAGCCCT
>JBHIEA010000305.1:0-2283 GCA_046760365.1 bacterium | reverse complement strand
CATCAACTTTAATGGTCTCTTCTCCTCCCACCCTTTCAAATTCACCTTCTTGCAAGACCCTTAAGAGTTTTACTTGAGTAGAGAGAGGAATATCTCCAATCTCATCTAAAAATAGAGTTCCCCCATCGGCCAGCTCAAATCTACCTCTTTTCTGCACATAAGCATCGGTAAAGGCTCCCTTTTCATGGCCAAAGAGCTCGCTCTCAAGCACTCCCTGGGCCAGAGCAGCACAATTTACCGTGACAAATAAGTTTCTTTGGCGAGGACTGCCCTGGTGAATGGCTCGGGCTACCAGCTCCTTCCCCGTTCCGGTTTCTCCGGTGATCAAAACAGTAGCCTCAGTTCTGGCTACCTGCTTTATCAGATCCTTCAACTTACACATTTTCTGGTTCTGGGTAATAATCTCTCCTTTTTTCTCTAGTTCGGCCCGCAGGAATCTATTCTCCTCCCTGAGGCTCTCTTCCTCCATAATTTTATCACAAATTAACAGAATCTCGTCGGGGCTAAAGGGCTTAACTAGATAATCGTAGGCTCCTTTCTTCATAGCATCTACCGCACTTTTAATGGTGGCGTACCCCGTCAGGATCACCACTAGAGTTTGAGGATATCTTTCCTTCATCAGTTCCAAGAGTTCCATTCCCCCCATTTTCGGCATTTTGAGATCGACAATGGCAATATTGAAGTACTTTTCTTTAAGCTTCTCCAGTGCTTCTAATCCATTTTGGGCGGTAGCAACGAGGTATCCCTTTTTTTTTAAAACATCGCTCAAGGACCGAAGCAGATTAACTTCGTCATCAACTATGAGAATTTTGGCTGGTCTGGGCATTAATCTCCTCCTTGGAGACTGTCATCAATCTTAGGAAATTCAATAATAAAAGTAGTCCCTTTATCCTCCCGGCTTTCTACTTGAATGGTTCCTCCCGATCTTTCAATGATGGCATGAACCAGGGTCAGACCAAGACCGGTTCCCTCCCCCGGTGATTTAGTGGTGAAGAAAGGATCGAAAACCTTGGAGAGATCTCTTTGGGGGATACCTATCCCAGAATCGGCAATTTCTATTCTCACCCGCTTGTTCTCTGTGATAGAGGTTCTTATCCCCAATCTTCCCCCGTTGGGCATGGCCTGAGTAGCATTTAGGATGAGATTCAAAAAAACCTGTTTTATCTCATCCACATTTGCTCTAACCTTGGGGCTGTCTTCTAGCTTTTTTACTAGCTCGATATCCTTAACGAAAAGGTCTTTTTCAACCAAGGATAGGGTAATGTTTAAAAGAGAGTTAACCTCAATTAGCTCAAGTTCCTGGTCTGACCTGCGAGAAAATTCTAGAAGATTATTAATTATGGTCTCGCATCGGTTTATCTCTGCCTCCAAGATTTGAAAATGTCTCTCCACATCTTCCTCTTTTTTAGGCAGAACATCCTTCAGATAATAAAGGGAGGTACCCATAATCCCCAGAGGATTTCTTATCTCATGAGCGATTCCGGCAGCCAGTTGTCCGATGCCGGCTAATTTTTCTGACTTCAATAGCTGAGCCTGATTCTGCCTCAATTCTTCGGTTTTTTCTTTGACTTTTCGACCCAGCTCCTTAGCCCAATTTTGAAGCTCTTCCCGAGCCCGTTTCAGATCATCAATCAACCGGGCCTTCTCAATAGCGATGGCCGCCTGGTCAGCTAAGATAGAAAGAATCTCTACCTCTGCTTTGCTAAAAGAATTTGAAGATGAACTACTTGCTATCAAAGCTCCCAGAACATCTTCCTGACCCCTAAGGGGAAGGCTAAGCACGGCTCGAACTTCCCTGGTCTTATTATCGGACTGAGTGAGAGAGGAGCTAACCACCGGTACCTTAACCAAGAAGGATTTTTTTTCCTTAATTGTCCTCCAGGCAAGGCCATTGGGTCTGGCACCCTTGATCGGATAAGAGAACTCGGGACCGGATGCTTCCATAGCAACCTGATGAATTTTCTCTTTTTTCTTGTCTAGAACCATGATGACCGATCTCTCACTTTTAGTAAATCTGATAGCACCGCTGACAATTAACTTAAGAATCTTAGCCACATCGAAGAGGGAGCTAATAGAGACCAGTATCTCATGCAGCTTGGTTCTTTCCAATAAGGATTTTTTGACTTCCTGGTATAATCTAGCGTTATCTAAGGCAAGGGCTGCCTGGTTAGTTAGGGTCTGGAGAAGTTCTAACTCCTGGTTGGAATAGGGCGTGCCAGAGATTTTTTTGCCCAGAACCAGAAGCCCCGCTAGCTCTTCCTTACTCAGCAAGGGAAGGCATAC
>JBHIEA010000304.1:0-2300 GCA_046760365.1 bacterium | reverse complement strand
TCTGAGTGGTCTTATCAAAGATATGTATCTTTTCCTGGGCAAAGTCAACCCATAGGGGGTCTCCAGGCCTGGCTTCGAAATCTGGGTCTGTCTTGACCTTGAGAATATGACCTCCCAATTTCAAACTGACAATATTTAAAGAACCCATAGACTCCATAACATCCATCTCGGCTTGGATATAATTGGCTCTTCTTTCCCTGCTCAAGCTAATATCCTCCGGTCTGATCCCGAATATCAACTCAGAGTCGGCAGCCTCCTCGGTGATTTTATGCCCCAGGTTTTCCGGGATCCGAAGGGTGAACAGATTTGGTCCAATGTTGAGCATGTTTTTTTTGTCATAAACGCAGGCAAGGAAATTCATCCCTGGAGACCCCACAAACTCGGCGATAAACGTATTCCGGGGATGATTGTAAATTTCCGAAGGGATACCTACCTGTTGTATCTTCCCTTGACGCAGGACCGCAATTCTATCGGCCATGGATAGAGCTTCGGCTTGATCAGGAGTAGCATAGAAAAAAGTGGCTTTGATATCCTTCTGGAGCCGTTTTAGCTCAGTTCTCATCTCCTCCCTTAGTTTGGCATCTAGATTACTCAGAGGCTCATCCATTAAGAATATCTTCGGTTGTCTCACCAACGCTCTGCCGATGGCCACTCTCTGCATCTCGCCCCCGCTCAAGTTTACGGGTTTGCGCTCTAGTAAATGATCGATGTGTAAAACCACTGCTGTTTGCTTCACAATTGTCTGAATCTCATCATCAGGAAGTGCTCTTGCCCTAAGAGGGGAAGCCATATTCTCAAATACGCTGTAGCGCGGATATAACGAGTAGTTCTGAAAGACGAAGGCTACGTCTCTTTCTGCTGGAGGGAGCTTATTAACTTTCACCTCATCAATGAAAATCTGTCCTTCTTCGGGAGGCTCTAATCCAGCGACGGACCTTAAGGTAGTAGTTTTTCCCGCTCCCGTTGGTCCCAGTAGTACCATAAGTTCGCCATCTTCAATCTCCAGGTTCAATGCCTTGATCGCTTGAACATCCTCAAAACGCTTACTAAGATTTACTAATCTGAGGTTTGCCATCTTCCTAATTCAAATCATAAAAGGTTTTCTTCGGTGTTTTTATCGAAGATGTGAACTTTCTTTTCCTTAAAGCGTATCCAGACCTCTTCACCTTCCCTTACTACAAAGCTGGGTGAGGTTCTCACCTTTATAATAGTCTCCCCTATCTTCAAATTAATGATATTCTCCGATCCCAGGGGCTCAAAAACGTAGACTTCTGCTTTCAAGGCATGGGGATCATTTCTATTGCAGAATGAGATATCTTCTGGTCTTATTCCGACTACTAGGTCTTTACCACTTGCTTTTTCCCGTACCGTTGCCAGGCAGTCTTGCGGCAGCTCCAAGTAAAAGGAGCCCGAATTTCCTCCCAGGGTCACTCGAGATCCTTCACTAAACCGACACTCCAGAAAGTTCATTCCGGGACTCCCAATAAAATTGGCTACAAAAAGATTGGCCGGATGACTGTATATCTCTTTCGGAGTTCCGATTTGCTGCACTACCCCTAGATCCATCACCGCAATCTCGTCGGCCATGGACATAGCCTCTACCTGATCATGAGTGACATAAAGAGTAGTAGCACCGATGCTGGTCTGAAGTCTTTTGAGTTCCGATCTCATTCGCTCTCGAAATTTTGCCTCCAGATTACTCAGGGGCTCATCAAGCAGAAAGACCCTGGGTTTACGGATAATAGCCCTCCCCAGTGCTACTCTTTGAGCTTGTCCGCTGGTCAACCTCCTCGGCTTATAACCTTTGAGCGACTCAATACGAAGGAGTTTTAAGATTTTCTCCACTCTCTGGTTAAGCTCGGCTTTGGAGAGTCTTTCCGCTCTTAAAGGAAAAGCAACGTTTTCCCAGACGGTAAGGTGGGGATACAAGGCATAAAATTGGAATACAAAGGCAATGTTTCGGTCAGCTGGACTAAGATCGTTAACTAATTTCTTATCAAAATATATCTCTCCTTCATCAGGCGATTGCAGGCCGGCCACACACCGAAGAGTCGTGGTCTTCCCACATCCTGAGGGGCCCAATAGGACCACAAAGCTTCTATCCTTTACCTCGAGGCTCAGGTTTTTAACTGCCTCCAGGTCTCCAAATCTCTTGGTAATACTCCTCAGCGTTACATTGGCCATTCTTTTCCCTCAAGAGATGTCTCTCGGGACCGTTCCCCTTTGTCGGTGTATTAGTATAGCAGGTAGCGTAGAGCGTATAGAGTAAATCTGAAAGTGGTAGTCGTTTAGGGTTTTAC
>JBHIEA010000303.1:0-2311 GCA_046760365.1 bacterium | reverse complement strand
GATCCTGAAGCTGGAAACAGCCATGAGCCTGGCTGGAGATAAGTGGAAAGATCTTCTGGATTTGCTGAATAAAGTGTGAAGAGAGAGAAGAACCATGACAGGAAAAAAAGCGGTGGCCACTTTTCTGGTGTTGATGGGATTTATTCTTGGCTCTGCAGTAGGGGGAAGGGCTGAACAACTTCTCGCCACGGGTGATATCCTTCAGCAGATTATCGATCTGGTGGTAGAAAATAACCCGACTCTTCAATCTCAGAGGAGCCTCATGGAGCAGATTCAGGCTCTGCCTGATCCAAGTAAGGGTGTTGATTTCCAGCTTAGTCTGCGGGGAGGGATGGCTACCTATGCTGACGAAGACAATCGAGAAATCTGGAGCGGTCCCACCGGAAACGCCGTTTTAGAAATCCCTCTATTTAGCAGGTCCCGACGGAAAGAGCGGATAATGGACCGGATGACCTACGCCAAGGAGGTGGAAAAAGCTAAACAGGACTATCTGGCCCTAAAAAAATCCACGGTCTCAGAACTTCTCACTAAACTTAAAAGCCTGCTCGAACTGGAGAACGAAATAAAGAAGCTCGAGGAGCTCCGGTCTTTTCTCAGCTCCAATACTGAACCCTTGAAGCAACAGGTTAAAACCGGACTGATAAAGCCAAGCGAGTTATGGGAACTAACCGAAAGAATTATGGATACCGAGGCCCAAATTTACAATCGGTCCAGCGACCTAGAGATTCTCAAGCGAGAGATAGCCATTAACTTAGGAGGTGAAAAATCTGAAGAACTCCGGCAAATGTTAGAACAGTTTACTGGCAAGTATACAGAGGAGAAAAAGTCTTGAGTGACGATGAGGGACTCAGTCTCCAGGATTACTGGAGAGTAATATGCAAAAGAAAATGGATTGTCATTCTCACTGTAGCTCTGGTGACCGGCTCGGCAGCAGGACTTAGTTTTCTTCAGACTCCCATTTACCAAGCCTCTACTACCCTCTACCTCAAACAGGCCAAGGCCGGCCCGGAGCAATTTGACATCTTCGGCGGAGGCTCCCTTCTTTCCACTGAGACTGAGATTAACACCCAGATAGAGATCCTCAAGTCTCGCACCGTAACGGAGGAAGTGGCCCGGAGGTTGTTCTCTCCCGGCAGTACCCACAAAAAAGAATCAGGCAAAAAGAGTGACTTTTATGGATATTTGAGGAGTCTCCTCACCCCGATCCTGGGTAAGCCCTCCCAAGAAGAGAAATTCGAACCTCTTCCTGAACTAGTTGACCGTTTAAGGAAGAAAAGCATATCGGTAGCCCCCATACGTAATACCCGGCTCGTTACTCTTACTGCATCTTCCCATGATCCCGAGATGGCTCGACTCATCGCCAATACCACCGCCGAGGTCTTCATTGAAAGAGACATTAGCTCCCGACGAAGGGAGACTACTGCTGCCCTCGATTTTCTGGCCCGGGAGACCGAGAAGGTGGAAGAGAACCTCCAGCAATCCGAGGAGAACCTTAAGGCATACAAAGAAAAAGAGGGCTTCGCTGAGCTCTCGGAGAAGGCGAGGTTAATGGTGGAGCGCCTCTCGGGCTTGGAAAGCCAGCATGAAAGCACCAGAATATCCCGGCAGGAGCTGAGCAATCGACTCAGGGAAATAAGAGGCCAGCTCCAAAAGGTGAACAAGGTATGGGTTTCCTCGACCTATATCTCCGACAATCCCCTGGTCCAGATGCTCAGAAGCCGCCTCACCGATCTAGAGATTAAACGTGCCCAGCTCAGCCGGGAGCTCCCTTCTAACGATCCCCAGGTTGCCTACATAAAGGCCCAGATCGAGGAGACCAAGAAAGAGTTAAAACGCAAGGTTAAGACCGTGGTAGCCGGAAAGACCGAGACTATAAGTCCCGTTTATACTGAACTTTATACCAAATTAGTTAGCTACGAGACCGAGGTGAATGCCCTCAAGGCCAAGGAGGCAGCTCTGGCAAGTTTGGTAGCCGAATATGAGAGGGAGGCAAACAAACTTCCCCAGCAGGAGTTAACCCTGGCCCGCCTCCAGAGATCTCAGCAGGTTAACTCCGAGTTCTATGCTATTTTAGTCAAGGCCAAGAATAAAGCCGAGATTGAGTCTGCCAGCGAGATTGGAACCATCGAAGTGGTTGATCCTGCTATCAAGCCCCTCAGACCAGTTAAGCCAAAGAAGGGACTCAATACTTTAATCGGCACAATACTGGGTTTGATGTTGGGAGTCTTTTTTTCTTTCCTCGTCGAGTACTCGGACAAAACCATCAAAACTGAGGATGAGGCCAAGAAATTGCTAAATCTTCCCATTCTCG
>JBHIEA010000302.1:0-2313 GCA_046760365.1 bacterium | reverse complement strand
CCCTAACCCGCTCGCCCTGTCGGTATTCTCTGCTTAACAACTGTTCTCTTTCAGGGAGAATTCCTTCTGTCTTACCCAGATCAACAAGAATAAAGTGATCAGCTCTATACCTTACGGTGCCACTGATTATTTCTCCTTCCCGTTTCTTAAATTCTTCATAGAGAAGGTCTTTCTCCATCTCCACGATCTGTTGCATCATTACGTACTTGCCGGTACTGGCAGCAATTCTACTAAAATGGAAAGGGTTAACCTCAATTTCCACCTGGTCTCCCAATTTTGCCTTGTCATTAATTTTCCGAGCTTCTTCCAGAGAAATTTCTGTTCCAGAATTGCTCACCTTTTGTACTACCTCTTTATCTACCAGCACCTGAACTTTCTCTTTTGCTTCGCTCAGAATCACTCTCAAGTTCTGAGGTGGTTGGTTATATTTCTTCTTGTAAGCCGAGGTTAAAGCCTCTTTAACCCCCTCTAAAAGGATCTCGGAAGAAAGACCCCTTTCTCTTCCTATACGCTCTAGAAGAAAGAAGAATTCACTATTTTGCATAGGCGATCAGCCGTTTCATTCGCTGGGAAATCATATTTTTTTTTACTTTTTCAATCTTTGCCTCTCGGCGAGTTTTAATCTCAATCCTATCTTCTTTTAAAAAGCTGTCCCCCACAATGACTTTAAAGGGAATACCAACAAGATCTGCGTCATTAAATTTCACTCCAGCGCTTAAGTTCCGGTCATCCCATAATGTTTCTATACCGTGATCTTTTAGGTCCTGATAAACAACCTGTGCTACCTTATGGGTTTTCTCGGAAGTTGGTATTACTATGGCTTGAAAGGGAGTAATCTCTGGGGGCCAAATGATCCCCTGTAAATCATGATTTTGTTCTATTATTGCGGCAGGAAGCCTGCTTACCCCAATCCCGTAGCAACCCATGACAAAATAGTTTTCCTCTCCCTTTTCATTTAAGAAGGTAGCTTTGAGAGACCGACTGTAGATTTTTCCCAGTTGGAAAAGGTGACCTACCTCAATTCCCCTCCTTACCTCTATCTGACTCTTACATCTCGGACAGGCATCCCCGGAGAGAGGATACCCTATATCTCCAATTATCGTGGGTTGAAAATCCCTTCCCGCATTGACGTTCAATAAATGCGTGTCCTTGCAGTTAGCTCCGGCAACTAAATTCCGACTTCTCATTATAATATTGTCTGCAATTAGTCGGTATTTGTCAAGTCCAACTGGCCCAGTAAATCCGGGCTCTACTCCGATCTCCTCCTTGATCAGATCATTTCCCGCTATTTCAAGCCTTTCCACTTTCAAGAGCATTTTTAGCTTTGCCTCATTTATCTGACGATCACCCCTAATTAAGGCAGCTATCAAACCTTTATCGGTCTCATAAAAAATGGTCTTTAAAATGTCCTTGGGTCTGCAATGAAGAAATTGTCCTACTTCTTTAACGGTCCGTAGGTTCGGGGTGAAGACTTCCTTCATAGGTTTGAGTTCAGTATCGGGCTCTCCTCCTGGCTCGTATTCAGCTTTTTCCAGTTTTGCCGCATACCCACAGTGCTTACATACCACAATTTTATCTTCACCCGAGCTAGCCAGAGCAATGAATTCCTCGGAGACTTTACCTCCTATAGGACCGGTCTCAGCTTCGACCACTCGGTAATCCAATCCACAGCGAGAAAAAATTCTTTCATAAGCCTTTTTCATGAGCTGGTAAGCTGAGATTGATTCTTCTTCATTTCGACAGAAGCTATAGGCATCCTTCATTAAGAACTCCCTTGCCCGGATGACGCCACCTCGTGGTCTTAGCTCATCCCTAAATTTTGTCTGAATCTGATAAAGGGTTAAAGGAAGTCTCTTGTAAGATTTTATCTCTTCCTTCACCAACTGAGTTATCATCTCCTCGTGGGTGGGTCCTAAAGCGAAGTCTGCGTTTTTTCTATCCTGAAAACGAATAAGCTCTTCTCCGTAATTTTCCCACCTTCCACTCTTTTTCCACAGATCAGCTGGTTGAAGAAAAGGAAGGAGCAACCGCTGTGCTCCAATCCGGTTCATTTCATCCTCGACAACCGCGCTAATTTTAGCCAAAACTCGGTATCCTAAAGGAAGATAGGAATATATACCAGCAGCAAATCTCTTTATCAAGCCGGCTCTGAGCATCAATTTATGGCTCGAATACTCTGCTTCTTTGGAAGACTCCTTAGAGGTAGAAAACAAATATTGGGAAAGCCTCATTCATTGCCCCTTTTAGTTAAACTGAAAATAAAAACCTTTTTCACCCTTTATGATAAGTAACCGTAGAGGGATGTCAAGAATG
>JBHIEA010000301.1:0-2318 GCA_046760365.1 bacterium | reverse complement strand
AAAGGATATTACTGTGCTTCTGCGCGGTGAGAGTGGAACCGGTAAAGAGTTGGTAGCCAGAGCAATTTATCACCATTCGAGACGGAATAATAAACCATACCTGCCTATAAATTGTGCAGCCATCCCAGAGACACTGCTTGAAAGCGAATTGTTTGGCTACGAGAAAGGTGCCTTTACCGATGCTCAGACCAGTAGAATTGGTAAGTTTGAACAGTGCAGTGGCGGGACTATATTTTTGGATGAGATAGGAGATATGTCACCCGCCACGCAGGCTAAGATTTTAAGGTTTTTACAGGAGAAGGAGATTACCCGTTTAGGGAGCAATGAGCCCATAAAAGTAAATGTGAGATTGATTGTGGCAACCAATAAAGATTTAGAGAAAGCCATCAGGGAAGGTAGATTTAGAGAAGATCTATACTATCGGTTAAACGTAGTTACTATAAATCTACCTCCATTAAGACAGCGAAAAGAGGATATTCCTGAACTAGCCAGGTATTTTTTGAAAGAATTCAATGAAGAATTGGACAAAGATATTGTAGATATAAATCCTGAAGCAATGGGAAAACTTATGGGTTACAATTGGCCGGGTAATATCCGGCAGTTAGAAAATGTAATAAAAAGAGCCTGTGTCCTCTGTAAGGGGGCTTATATTTTACCAGGTGAGTTGTCTCTTGATTTAAAGGAAGCTGTCAGGATAAAGGAAGAGGGAAAAAGAGATGAGGAAGGATTGGAAAAGCTTTTAGATGATCTTTATACTAAAATCTCTACTATTCCCAAAGAAAATAGAGAAGATATTATGCCCCTCATAGAAAAAGCTCTCATAATCCGTGCCCTTAAAGAGACGAACGGCAATCAATTGCAAGCTGCTCAAATTTTGGGAATAAACCGCAATACTCTACGAAATAAAATAGAAAAGTACGGAATCAAAATAGGCAGAAGAGTAAAAATTTAATCAGCATGCTTAAAAATTAACAGGAGGGAGTTAGAGGTTAATAAGTTTTAGTCTTTTTGTTTAATTAACGGCTGTCCCTTTGATTACTTTATTTATAAACCACTTGAGCACAATTTGCTCAAGTGGTTTTTTGTTTTTTATGCCTTGGCAATGTAATTGCCGACAGGAAAAGTGGGAGGCAGAATATGCATAAGGATAAAGCCTGGCTTAAGAGAGTCATTGATGAGTGCAATAAAAAAGCAGGTTCCGCCGAAAGAAAGTCTAATCTAGAACTTTTTAAAGGGGTAGCTAATAGCTTGGTTAAAGATGCATTGAAGGTTTTGGAGGAGATTGAAGTTGAATGGGAGCTTGATCATAACTCTCAAGAACTGCGAGAAAAATATTATCTCTTGCGCCATTATCTGGATTATTTAAGAAGGTTTTGTGAGGGCAAAGTTTAAAAAAGGAGGCAGAGATATGGGCGAGACTAAAGAGGAAATCTTAAAGCTGGTAAAGGAGAGTGATGTTAAATTTATAAGGTTATGGTTTACTGATATTTTAGGTCAGGTAAAAAGTTTTGCCATACCAGATAGCGAATTAGATCATGCCTTAGAGAACGGTATGGGATTTGATGGCTCATCAATTACCGGGTATCAATCAATTGAAGAAAGCGATATGGTCGCACTTCCTGATCCGAATACATTTCAGATTCTTCCTTGGCGACCCAAGGAAAAGGCGGTTGGCAGAATGATATGCGATATCTTGACCCCGGAAAGACAGCCTTATGAAGGTGATCCAAGATATGTCTTAAAAAGGGCCTTAGCCCGAATGAAAAAAATGGGTTTTGACCACTATTATCTTGGCCCGGAGTTAGAATATTTTTATTTTAAGAATGACCAGCTGCCTGAAATTTTGGATAAAGGTGGTTATTTTGATTTGACCACTCTTGATGTGGCCTCTGATTTAAGACGTGACACGATTTTTGCCTTAGAGGCCATGGGAATTCCCGTCGAATATAGTCACCATGAGGTAGGTCCCAGTCAGCATGAGATTGATATGAGATACCAGGATGCATTAGATATGGCAGATCATGTCATTACCTATCGAGTCGTGGTCAAAGAGATAGCCCAGAAACATGGAGTATACGCTACCTTTATGCCTAAACCTCTATTTGGCGAAAATGGCAGCGGAATGCACACCCATCAGTCGCTGTTTAAGGGTGACAAAAATGCATTCTTCTTTAGGGATGATGAATACCACTTAAGCGAGGTGGCGAAAAAATTTATCGCCGGTCAACTCACTCACGCAAAAGAGATAGGTGCTGTATTTGCCCAGTGGATAAACTCTTACAAGAGACTTGTTCCTGGATATGAAGCCCCGGTGTACA
>JBHIEA010000300.1:0-2350 GCA_046760365.1 bacterium | reverse complement strand
CTCTAACGGAATCTTTTTAGTAATTAAGGGAAGCATATTCATTCCTGAAGCCATACTACTAATAACCCTGGGGAAGATTCCATGACCGGAGTGTCCCTGAGAACCAACAAGGGATGCTCTCCTTACCTGAAACACCTCACCGGTAAGGGGAATTTTTTGAGGTGACCTTGCCACAATCACCACTATGCTATTTAACTGCCTTCCCTCCCAGATAGTTTGTTCTATGTCGCCAAAGACCTTATCGGGAAGACCGGTTGCTTCAAGATACAACTTTGCTCCTAAACCGTTGGTCAATCTTAATACTGATTCAGTAAAGTTCTCTTTTAAGGGATTAATAACGCGGTCGACCCCCATCTTTTTAGCCAGCTTCGCCCTTGGCTCAGAGGGCTCCGACAATATTAGCTTAGCCGCTCCTGCCCTTTTTAAAACTGCCCCTGCTGCCAGGCCAATAGGACCTCCTCCCAGAATAACCACATTATCTCCCGGGCGAATGCCGCCTCCCCTTTCTATGACCGCATTAAAAGCTACCGATGTTGGCTCAACCAGACTTCCGGCCAAAAATATATCATCACCGGAATACTTTCCCTTTAACTCCTCTAGACTCCAGGTGTACTTGGCATCCACCCTCACATATCCGGCGAAGGCTCCATCGCAGGTAAAACCCAGCTCCTGCAAGGCCTCGCAATGGTTAGGGTAACCATCAGCGCAAGGCCGGCATCTCCCACACCAGAGCATCTCCTCGGAGGTGATGGGTTCACCTTCTTCATATCTTCTACCGGTTCTCTTATTAATTGCGGCCTCTCCTGCTCTAACTACCACTCCAGAAAACTCATGTCCTAAAGTGCAGGGAAAGGCGGTAAGCCCGGGATACCAGATGTATCCCTCGCGGTCAGACTGGGCCATATGAACATCACTGCCACAGATTCCACAGGCTTTTACCTTAATGAGAACTTCTGTGGGGCCAGGTTCAGGAATATCCTTTTCCACGATTTTAATTATAGGATTTTTCCAGACCTTACTTCCCAAATAGGTGAGCTTTCCTTCCACATCTTTCAAGCTTAACTTGAAATCACTTTTTGGCTCCCAGTCTGCAAATAAAGTAACACTCTTCATCTTCTCCATTTATAACTCCCCTTTGTTATTTTTTATTCCTCATCTAAAAGAGGTAGATTCATCTCTTTTCCTCTTTTCAAACACCTCTTCAATTTTTCCCAAAATTTTTTGATGGAGCCCAGGGTTAGCTACTGCTAAAAAGGATTGCATGTTCTTTTCTGAGGTATCGGTAAGCAAAGTAGAGTCCAGACTATCCCCATAAGCATCGGTTACTACACACCCTCCCTCCTGGGCCACCAAAACTGCGGCGGCAATGTCATAAGGAAATTGGCTTATAACATTCCCGTGACCAGCCCACTCAAAAAGACGCCTGGTTTCCGGAAATTCCCTTAAAAGACGATGGCCAACATCTACACAAGCATCAAGCTCCCCTACCAGAATCCTGCAAACTGAATAGCAGGTGCTGCTATAAACAAAAAACCCTCCTTTCAAGGAGGATGCATCTATTAAGCTCCCTAATAGGCTAGTCACCAAGTGAGAAGGGCGTCCGCAAAGCTCCAGAGTCCAAAACATGCGGTGAAGATCTTGATTTTGTGAGAGATTAACTGGAATTTGTTCACCGCCTTCATCAAAAATCTCCAATCCCTTACTTTTTTCGGCCAAAAAAACCGTTCCCGACTTTATCTCTCTGAGACATCCCCATCTCACATCCTCGATTCTGGCCTTTTTCTTGTATTCAGCCAGGGCAACGGAAACACAGCAAGTCTCAAGGCCTGCTGCCGCAGATCTTGTGCCATTCACGGGATCGACTAACAGAAGGTATCGCGGACTTCCAAATTTCACTAGACCCCGGTCCTCTGATAAATAGGCAATATCTAAAGCCCTCTCTCGTATCAAGTCTTCCAGAGCCTCCTCGGCTATCTCATCTATTTGGAAGGTTATATCTCCTCCACTTTTAGCCACCCCAACATTGTCCCTAGAATATATTTTGCCGAGATGTGGTCTTACCAGCCTGGCAATCCTTTCCGCCACTCCTCTGACTATCTGTTTCTCTTTTATTTCTTTATTCATTTACTCTTATCTGGAGAGAATACATCTTTTTGCCAATTCACTCAGTTTATAAGCAATTACTTCTCAGCCAGAAGATGAATGTTACTCCGGTGAAGCCTCACCCCCACCACCTCCTCATCTCTGAGCAGTCCCTTTTCTTGAGGGTTTAGTACCTTAACATCCATCTTCTCCCGATGGCTTAATTCTAGGTGGTAAGTGGCCACCGATCCTGTATAATGAGAGAATT
>JBHIEA010000299.1:0-2351 GCA_046760365.1 bacterium | reverse complement strand
CTTCCATTGGCTAAGTCTTTGTTACCTTCCAAGTACAATTATACACATTATTCTGGGGTTGTAAAGGGACAGAAACAGATTGCTCACTTTTCACCTTAATTAAGCAAAATATCTTTATCCCTCTTCAATTCCTAAAATTCCCGGCTTAAGGCAACCAACTTCACCCGGTCCTACCCACATCGAAACCCATCAAACGCCTTAGTCTTAGCCGTTGGTTCTCCTTGGCTTGGGATGATACTGGGGGCTGGCTCGGAGCCAGAGAGTCTCCGGGCGCTGAATAGTTCCCCACTTCTCTAAAGCTTTCCTCAGTTCGGGCTTATTCCTGGCCGCTTCCTCCAGAGGAACCTCATCCATGGTAGCTTCAATGGCCTGTTGCCAAGCCCTGGCCCCGGCTGTATAACCCATAGGATGACCCAACATACCCCCTCCGGCAGGAATCACAATATCGGGGCCATATTCTCTTACCAGGATCGGAGTCAGCCCCGGATACATCCCTGCTGCCGGCATAGGCCAGGTTCTCCTTATATGATAGAAAGGAGCAAGCTTTACCTGGGCGGTGCGGATTCCCTCCTCCAGAGAAACCATGGGAATGGTTGACCAATAGGTAGGAGTAAGCATTAAATCAGCTCCGCACAGCCGGCATATCTTGGCCATCACCGGCCAGCTTATTCTGGGAGTCATCGAGATCATATGAGAAGGATGAAGAAGGATAGGTACGTTAATTTCTGGATCCTCAGCAAGCACTCTTAATACCGAGGGTCCCACTGAATAAGCGAGTAGAAGACCGTTTGCCCCTAATTCTATGGCCCGCCTGGCCTTATCAAATACCCTATTTACTTCGTCGGTAACACTGACAAAGTAAATTACCTGCCGGTGAGTTTTGTTCTTGGCGCGGTTCAAAGCGCGTAAGACGGCTCTGAGTCGGGGCTCAAATTTTGAGTTATAAACCTCGCTGGTCATCTCATCATCTTTAACCATATCTACCCCACCCAGAGCTGTCTTATAAACCTGCTCCGCCGTTTGTTCCGGGGTCATTCCCATCTTAGGCTTAATGATATGAAGCGATAGGGGTCTTTTGGGGACTCGGAGCATTTTTCTAACCCCGCTTACCCCAAACTTCGGCCCTTTAAAGGTCTCAACCAAATCCTCGGGAAAGAATACATCTAGAAGTCTCATCCGGGGAGAATAGGCAAAACAATTGCCTGAAATGGAAAGGAGAATCATAGGAACGTTGGCCTGCCAGGCGTCGATAGAAAAGGCAAGCTGTATCACTGCTTTCTTCACATTTTTTTCTGAAGGGATGGGATAATAACCGACCATCTTGCCGGAAAGACGCTGCCTGACTTCTTCGGAGTGCTCCTCCACCTTCTCCCAACTTCCGGTTGATCCCTCCAGGGCTACACTTTGAATCAAGCCAAAGTGATCGAGAAATTCCTCCCCCGGAACCTCATCTTCCACATAATAGGTGGCCACAATGTGCCAGGATAGATTTATTCCATCGAGAGTCTGATTAAAAATCAAAGGATCATAATAACTTTCCATTATTTGCCTCCTCACCTGCCCATAACTTCTCTAACTGCCCTTATTACCTCGGCCTCACCTGGCACCCAATAGTTTTCCATAACCGGAGCGAAGGGAACCGGCGTATCCGGAGCACCTACCCTTTTAAGGGGAGCATCTAGGTAATCAAAGGCCTCACTGGAGATAAAAGCCGCCACCTCCGCTCCCCATCCACCGGTGAGATTATCCTCATGAACAATGACTGCATGGTTGGTCTTCTGGACAGATTTCAAAATAGTATCCTTGTCCAAAGGAATCAACGTCCGGGGATCTACAATTTCAACGCTTATTCCTTCCTCTTTCAGTTTTTCTGCAGCTGACAAGCTCGTGTAAACCATCCTTAAGGTGGCGATTACGGTCACGTCGCTTCCCTTTCTTTTAACATCAGCTACCCCAAAGGGGATCAGGTACTCGGCCTCGGGAACTTCTGCCCGAGCATTGATCTTCTCTCTTCTTCCCTTAGCCCCATAGAGAAGTTTGTGCTCAAAAAACATTACCGGATTATCATCCCTTACAGCAGTCTTTAAGAGCCCCTTGGCATCATAAGCAGTGGACGGACAGACTACCTTGATTCCAGGAGTATGAATGAAATAAGATTCAACCGATTGAGCATGTTGAGCTCCCCTACCTGAAGCCCCCACTGGAATTCGCATAACCATAGGAACCTTTAGCTTGCCTGCCGACATGTACCGGAGTTTAGCGGCATTATTTATAAGTTGGTCCATGGCCAGGAAAATAAAATCTCCGTATTCCACATCAGCTATGGGCCGCATACCCATAAGAGCTGCCCC
>JBHIEA010000298.1:0-2358 GCA_046760365.1 bacterium | reverse complement strand
GAGCACACTGTGGCCATGCCTCTTCCACAACTGCAGGCTCTTCTCCTTACTGATGGCCATCGATGAAGCCCCTCCCCTTTTTGGTCCTGGCTAAATTTCATTACTCATCAGACCGTAGAATAGCGGCCTACAACGCGAGTAACAAGCATAAAATAGTTCCGTGTCTTTCCAGACCGGGGTTGACCTGATCAGCCCTAAATTCCCAGAAAAGGCCATGTTCCCGTAAGCATTTGAAAACAAAAGGAAACAAATTCATTAGACGGGTGGCGGCAAAGCTGCAGTGGGGGAGAGGCTCATGAAACTGAATCAGCTACCTGATTTTCCCCTTGACACCTGTCAAGAGTGCGGCTACATTTTGATTGTCATGGTTACTTTACCACCATGGTAAAGTAACTATGGTTCAAAGCCATAGTGAAGGAGAGGTAATATGAATGAGAAGCTCAAGAAAGTCTTGAATGGCGTAAAAGGTAAAGTCACGAGAGGGCATAAGACCGCAAAGGAAAAAGTTCCAGAAAAGGTGTTAGAAGACTTCGATGAAGCCGCAAATTTCATTATAGAAAGACATAAAGACACAATAAAGGAGCTTGAGAAATATTAAAGAGGTCCGTTATCTTTCTGTTCGAGAGGTGATAGAGGTTCATAGAAAGATAACGGACCTCTTTTTTTCTGATTTTCCCGGGATACATCCAATAAAGAGATATGAAATATTGAAGGTGCTCAGTTAACCTAAGGTTTCTTTACTAAAAGGAAAGCTAATGTTATGTCTCAGAAATACATTGACAAAGTCTTTTTATTTTTTCCAGGATTGAATCGGCTGTTGCGGTCCAAATGAACGGTCTGGTCTCTTTATTGTAATGTTGTACAAAATGATCAATTTGGGACACAAGGTCTTTGACGCTTCTAAAGGTTCCCCGCCGAATGGCTTTTTGAGTGATGATGTTGAACCATATCTCAAGCTGATTGAGCCAGGAAGCATAAGTTGGTGTATAGTGAACATGATAGCGGGGGTGAGTTGCGAGCCAACGTTTGACTTTGGCATGCTTGCGGGTAGAGTAGTTGTCGACTACCAGGTGGATGTCTAAGTCCGGGGGGACGTTGGCGTCAATTTGTTTTAGGAATTGGAGATATTCTTGATGGCGGTGTCGGGGTTTGCACTGGGTGAGGACCTTTCCCGAAGCGATATCAAGAGCCGCAAACAGGGTAGTGGTTCCGTGTCGCTTGTAATCGTGGGTTACCCCATCCACGTAGCCGAGACCCATGGGCAATAGCGGTTGAGTACGATCCAGGGCCTGGACTTGACTTTTCTCGTCCACGCATAACACCATGGCCTTATCGGGAGGATTGAGATATAAGCCGACGATATCGCGCACTTTCTCCACAAAGAACGGGTCGGTGGACAGCTTAAAATGATGCTGGCGATGCGGCTGAAGACCAAAGGCTTTCCAGATGCGATGAACAGTGGGTCGGGATATCTTGGTTTCCTTGGCCATGGAGCGAATCGTCCAGTGCGTGCCATCTTTGGGTTTGGTGTTGAGGGTTTTGCGGATCAGAGTGGCCACCTCTTCATCGGAAATAGACCTGGGTCTGCCTGGCCGCAATTCGTCGTGAAGGCCAGAGAGCCCTTGTTGGAGATAGCGCTGACGCCATTTACAGACGCTCTGAGCACTGAGACCTACTTTCTCAGCAATCTCACGATTCATGGCTCCTTCAGCTGCCAATAGAACAATCCGGGCTCGCCTGACCAAACCGTGAGGAAGTGAACGAGAATGAACCATTGATGTCAACTGTTCCCGTTCTTGATCTGAAAGAATAATTGGCTCCTTCGGTCGTCCGGTTCTCATGGGTCTCCTCCTCGATAAAGCGGGATAGACCCATGATAATATAAGACCATAGATTAATCAAGATATTTTTGAGACGAGACACTAACTGAGAAAGGAACAGGTTTCAGATCTTCTGTAGCATGGGTGATATATTTAGCATATACTTTATGGTTGTCTTCCCGCGTGGGACGAGGGTTTAGCCACATAAGATGGCACTGAGAACAGTGAAAGATGTTCCATACCCCCGGGGCATCGAAGAGCCGGTCGCACATTTCCCTATAGATGGGCGAACCCTCTATACCGCAAATAAAGCAAGCACTGATTTCTTCTGATCGAATACCCTCGTTTAATACCACACCGGGTTTCCTCAAACTTCTAAGAACTATCTCGAAAATACCTTTATCACCCCCTCCTAACCTCCCTCCCCCGGTTTAACCGGGGGACCAAGGGGGAGGGAGCTTCATTCCCCTCCCTTGATGGGAGGGGAAAGTCTGCTTTTGCAATGAGTTATGGGTTAAGGCTAACGGTATTTTCGAAG
>JBHIEA010000297.1:0-2359 GCA_046760365.1 bacterium | reverse complement strand
CAGGTACTCATTATTGTGATGAGCCTTATAAGGAAAAAGGCTCGTCTAAGCATAAGAGGAGAGAAAATGAAAGCAAAGATCATCCTGATTGTGCTGATAATAGCTGGGGTAGGAATGTTTCTTTATCAGCAATCCCTCTCCTATCCACCTGCTGTAGGTATCGTGGGAAAAGCAAAAAACTGCCTTGTCTGCCATGCAAATAATGGCCCATGGCAGGATGAGGAGAACACCATTATTGATATTCTGGATAAAAAGACTAAAAAGTCCCTTATGCAAGCTGACGGCAGTTTCTTGATTGAGGTGCAGAGAGGAAAGATTCGAACAGTTATAACAGTGATTGGCCGCAAAAAGGGAGATAAAACAGAAGCACCTTACAGAAATGCCTGGCTTTATGTTGACCCTCAGAGGATAAAAAGCAATTCATTGTCAAAGTTTGCCCCTGGATGGAGTGTAAATCTGCCTATGTCCTGCCGAATCGTAGGAGATAAATTGGAAGGATTTAAGGAAGCAAAAATTACTTCGCTTCCTATGAGCATCAGTCCTGAAGATGATGCTCAGGATACTGAATTACAACTCCAAGTAATGCTGACCAAGGGCGAATCTGTAAAGGGAAAAGCAAAACAAGGAATGATTGGCAATTATTTTGAAAGAGTTGTCCGATTAAAGGTTTTAGAATAAAACAGGAAGGCGAACAGAAGCCGGAGAAAGAGAATAACCCTCTCGCTTTACAAGCAGCAGTCAAGTTTTAAGATACTTAAACCTTATAATTTTCCTCCTTTCTTTATTCCTTCTCCTACTTCTTCCATTTCAATTTAGCATAGGCAGCCGGGATATGAACTAAATGGCATTTGCCACAACTCTCCATCCCAATTCCCATCATTAATCCCTCAAATTGCTCCGGTTTAGTGGAAGGATTTTTAAGAGCCTGACCCAGGTTATTGACCAAAGTCTGTACGCTTTTATCAATATAGTACTTTCTCTCTTCTGTGCCGTGGCAGTCTCCGCAAGTGTCACTCATTGCCAGAAACCTCGCCCTGAATCCTTCAAAGTGTCTAAGAGCGTTTTCCATCTGACCTTCTTGAAGGTCCACCATGACTCCTGTAAAGCTTCCATCAAGATACTGCATGAATGTGGTGAAATCTAATTCTTCCTTGGTCAAAGGATCTGTGGCCTTTATCTCACGGAAATCCATCCAGTGGTATTTCTGTTGAACTTTTACCATATTCGCCGTATGACAATCACTGCACACCTTTCCTACTTTCTCAAAGGCTTCCATCACTTTCTCCTGCTCTCCGCTCTCAAGGGCTTTCCCGAGTTCTTCTACTGGCTCTAAGGGATAATCTTTCTCCCATTCAGGCACTAATTTTGAGACTTCTGTGTATTGAGCCTTGAAATTTTTAAAATTAGGCATCACATTCTGAAAGTCGTTCTCCTTCAGGTTGACAAAAATGGCAGAAAGGGGAACAGCCATTCCCATCATCCTCATCTGGTAGACAGGTTGTTCTGTTGTAGGGGGATACATGGCATCGAGTGAACTTGGAGGCGGTCCAAGCATAGCTTTTAAAGCTTCGTTCTCTTGTTTGAGCTTCTCGATCTCTTGAGTTTGTTTAGTCGCGCATCCTAAAGTTACGATCAGAATTGCCAATAATAGTGAAGCAATTTTTCTCATTTTAACCTCCTCTCAAATTTTTATTTATTTAAGACAGCATCTTTGAGACCCATGAATATTCGTCTTTGTTTTTCTATATGTCGATAGTAATAGACGGCAAAAAATACACATACAAAAGTCATTACTATTGAATACCATATTTGTTGGATGCCGAATCCAAGCCATACATAGCTAAGTATAAGAAGAAAACCAGTTATTAAATGCCCCATTACAGTAAAGGCATTGGCTGGAGCAAGATCAAAAGACTTTTTATGAAATGTTTGTGAGAGTTTTATGGCTTTCAGAAAAAATGGGAGAGATGCTAGTCCTACCAAAGTAGCGAAAGGTAATATTGAAAGAATGACGCCGATGAAGATAGAGAGATAGGTTAAGGAGATTAACACCATAAACCCATAGACTGCTTTCTTTCTCCCCAACCGAACAATAAGTGTTCTCTTAAATATAAGAATTTGCTTTTCAGCTGAGGTGGTGGGGTGAGCACCTTTGTCCTCATTTTCCCCTTCAACCATCGTGATGGATTATAAAACAGGACTCAAAAAGATGTCAAGAACGGGTTAAGAGGCGGAGGATGTCTCTTCGGTGTCGTTGAGAATGCCAAAAAACGCCGAAAATCACCCAGACCTCTCCTTCTGGTCAAAGGAAAGATTATGAGAAATAATCGGCCGAAGCCTCGGAGTCCATCAAAAATTC
>JBHIEA010000296.1:0-2360 GCA_046760365.1 bacterium | reverse complement strand
CTCCTACTTTGCCGAAGAATCCTCTTCTTTTGCTGCCCGCCGATCAGTTTTCCATATCTCAGCCGCGAGATCTCGGGTCTATACGTTCTAGACTCTTAGTTCTTCTCAGAACTTATATGTCGCCCATAAGAGTCACAGTATAAACCTAAAAGTAGAACTTATGCGGTAGCCCTTGGAAACACACCGAGCACAGGGCAGCCTCAAACTTTTTTCTGAAACCGCAAGCAGGACATATTTTCGGTTTTGTCTTCTCTTTATTCAGATAAACTTTCCAGAGCCTTTACTATAGCCTCGCCAAATTGTTCGGCAGCTTTGGGGCCCTCGCCAGTGATGATCTTTCCTTCCACTTGAACCGGTTTTCCAGTGTAGATAGCTCCTTTGGCCTCCAATTTGCTTATCTCTGAAGAAAAGACAGTCGCCTTTTTTCCGGATAGGACTCCTGCATTAGCCAGCGTTACCGGTGCAATACAGATAGCACCGAGGATTTTGTGATTTTCCACGGTGGCTTGAGCAATTGAATGAGCAAGGGGATCATTCCAATATTGGCTAGCCCCGCTACCCCCGACAAAGATAATTACATCATAGTCTTGAACCTCAACGCTGCTTAGCAATATGTCTGGCTTTACTGTTGCTCCTAGCATGCCTCTGACATTTTGTAAGGAGGTAGAGGCAATGGTGACCTTTACCCCCTGATCCGCCAGTATTTTTCTTGGCTTCAACAGTTCCTCATCGCGAAAGTTTCTTTCTGCTATAATCATTAACGCCTTCTTTCCCTTAAGCTCGGCCATCTTTTCACCTCCCGAGACGAAATACGGATGAAGTATCATCCCTGCTATCATTATGATGAGCAATACAGAAAATGGGGACGTGATTATTTTTTTGTAACTATTCAGCCTTATCGTATTTCTCCACAGAACACGCGGAAAACGAGAAGAGTAGGAGGCCAAGTTTGAAGTATCGGAATTTCACTGAATGTTGGATCTCAAATATCAAGACCTGACCCCTTTGTTTACTAATCCTTAATCCCTTCTTTTTATTTTGAGCTAATCCGCAAACTCTTTAGTTTAGTTAAGAAGACCTAAGACAGTTTCTACCAGGGATTCTATATCTAATCCTTGCATCCTGAAAAGATTCTCCGGCAGTCCTGAGCCACCGTAACTGATTATACCCAACTTCCGAAATCGTGGAGCGAGGCAGTTCTCAGCAAGAAAGTTGGCCACCAAACTGCCGAGTCCAGTGTTAACGTTATGGTCCTCATAAGTGACCACTGTTCCTGTTCTGGCAGCTTCGGCTAAAGCATTCTCATCCAGGTCACTCAAACAGCTGAGGTTTATTATCCGTGCTTGACAGTCTCTTTTTTTTAAAATTTCCCAGGCTTGGAGAGCACGGTGGACCATACTTCCCGCGGTGATAATGGCAGCTTGGTTACCTTCTCGTATCACTTCTGCCTTCCCATAACGAAATTGATAGTCCCCAGCAAAGAATGGCTTGCCGTCCTCTCTTAGAATTACGGGAAGCTTTGAGCGGCCTACTCCCACGAAAAAATTCCCGAGTTGACTAGCAATGTAGCGAATAACCCGATCAGTCTGATTGGGGTCAGCAGGGATAATGATTTTGTATCCATAGAGATTATTGATTATACCCACATAGTCTATGCACTGGTGGGTTTTTCCATCCTGACCGACGTCGATACCATTGTGAGTACAGACAAGTTTGAGATTGGTCTGGTTAAGATCGTTTAGTCGATGCTGGTTATAGGTTTCATCAACACCGAAGACTCCGAAGTCGGCAAAGAAAGTGATCACACCCTGAGTGGAAAGAGCACCCGCCACAGTGGCGGTATTGTGTTCCTGAATCCCAGCTTGAAAGAAATGATCCGGATGATCTTGAGCAAATTTTTGGGTTTTGACTGAGCCTACCAGATCGCAGTCCAGCACAGCTAGAGGACTTCTACCAGGCCGATTGGAATTGAACTCGCCTAAATCTCTGAGAGCCTGACCAAATGCACTGCGGTTGTCAGTTATTTCGTCTGGCCCATAACTGCGGGGCTGCCCGATGTCTATCTTGATTTTCTGAGGGGGCCGTTTTTTCTCTGGTTCCTTTTCCAGAATTTTATTTCTTAGGTGAAGATATCTTTCCATATCGTTCTCAAGGCCAAGTTCTGAAAGAGCAGCAGCACACTCATCAGAAGTTAGAGGCATACCATGAAATTCAAATTTGTTCTCCATAAAGGAAACACCTTTTCCCATACGGGTCTTGGCCATGATGGCTACTAGAGACTGGGTATTTTTTACCCCCGTTCGGATGGCTTGATAAATTTGCTGATAATCGTGTCCGTCCACTTCGAGAATTTCCCATCC
>JBHIEA010000295.1:0-2377 GCA_046760365.1 bacterium | reverse complement strand
ATGAGGATGCCCAAAGTAGCCTTAGCCACTCTGGGCTGCAAGGTAAATCAATACGAGACTCAGGTTTTACGAGAGCGCCTGGCCCAGGCTGGTTTTCGGGAGGTTCCTTTTAAGAAAAAGGCAGATTTTTACATTATTAATACTTGCAGCGTCACCGAGAGAGCTGATGACAAATCGGAAGAGCTAATTAAGGCTGCCAAAAAGAATGGATCTAACGCTCATTTAATTGTTACCGGCTGTTACGCTGAGGCAGAAAAAGTCAGGCTAAAAAAGAGGTTTCCCCAGATAGATCTAGTGGTGGGAAATAGAGAAAAACTAAGGATACCATGCATAATCAATGAGCCCGGTAAAAATTTTGGAGAGACAGAACCTCTGATTCAGACCTTTCAGGCCCATAACCGAGCCTTTGTAAAAATAGAGGATGGATGCAATCAGTTTTGTAGTTATTGTAGAGTGCCTTATGTGCGGGGAGCCAGAATCAAGAGCCGAGCCCTCCGTGAAGTTCTCCAGGAAGTAGAAAATCTTGTCCTCAACGGATTTAAAGAAATTGTTCTGGCGGGAGTAAATCTTGCCCTTTACGGACGAGACCTTGACCCACCCACCAGTTTAGTTAGCCTTTTAAGAGGTATGCAATATCTTGAAGGAACTGCCAGAGTGAGACTCAGTTCTCTTGAGCCCCATCTTCTTCCCCCAGGACTGATTGAGCTTATGAGTAGCTTTCGCCTTATCTGTCCTCATCTTCATCTTCCTCTGCAGAGTGGAGATTCCGGAATCCTGGAGCGTATGGGAAGAAAGTATAGTCCTCATCAATACCGAAGACTGGTTGAGAACATTAAAAAGATGGTTCCCTCGGTAGCTATTACTACCGATGTGATGGTAGGATTTCCCGGTGAGACCCAAAGACAGTTTCTCAATACTTATCATTTCGTGCGAGAAATTGGATTCAGTCGCCTTCATGTCTTTAAGTTTTCTCCCCGAATAGAGACCAGGGCTTATTCAATGCAGCCTCGAGTGAAAGATAAGGTTAAGAAAGAGAGAAGCAAGCACCTTAGAGAGTTAGGAGACAGTCTAGCCCAAAGTTTCGCCTCCCGTTTTTTAGGTGATACTTTGAGAGTCCTGGTGGAAGAAAAGATTGACCCAAAAACTGGATGGTGGTCGGGATACACCGATAACTATATTCGGGTTAGTTTTAAAGGTAAAAAAGAGCTAGAAAATAAATTGGTGATGGTAAGGTTGGTGAGTGCTAAGCAGGGGCAGGTATTAGGAGAAGTAGAAAAGGTACTCTCATGTTGATCCCCAAAAAGTTAAAAGATTTAAGCAGGGATGAGTATAAGAGGATCCTGGAAAGGTCTCGCTCAAGGACTGAGCCAATTCTCTCCCGGGTTGTCCCCATCATTCACGAAGTTGAAAAATGCGGCGATGAAGCAGTTTCGAGGTTCACCAGTAAATTCGACGGGGTTAGCCTGAGCTCGCGGGATTTTGTGGTTAAAAAAGAGATGGTAAAAGAGGCTTATGAAAGGGTTAGTCCCGAAGTTATAGAATCTCTGAGGAGAATGCAAGATCAGGTTTATGATTTTCATCGGCGCCAGTTGCCTAAAGAATGGTCAATTAATAAAACTTTCTTGAATAAAGGTGAGGATAGTTACACCCTGGGGCAAAGATTTGTTCCCTTTGATAAGGTGGGGGTTTACGTCCCTGGCGGAAAAGCAAGGTATCCCTCCACTGCCATAATGGCCATAGTTCCAGCAAAACTAGCCGGGGTGGGTAAGACTATCCTTGCCAGTCCTCCTTCAACTACTGGTGAAATGGCTGAGGTGGTTATGGTAGCGGCTGATATAGCCGGGGCAGACCTTATGCTTAATGTGGGTGGAGTCCAGGCAATTGCTGCTCTAGCCTTTGGCACTACCACCATTCCTGAAGTTGATCTCATAGTTGGCCCGGGAAATACTTATGTTAATGTAGCAAAGGCATATCTTTTCGGTTTGGGAAAGGTAGGGATAGACTGTCCGGCCGGGCCTAGTGAGATTTTAGTGCTGGCTGATGGTTTGGCAAATCCGAAATATGTGGTGAGTGACCTCTTATCTCAAGCAGAACACGATGAGGAGAGTTGCTCTATCCTGGTAACTACCTCCGAGAAATTGGCTGAAGAAGTTTGTGAGCTTCTGGCTAAGGAGATAGAAAAATTTTCCCGGAGAAAGATAATGGAAAAGTCCTTGGAAAAATACGGAGCCGTTTTTATAGTAGAAACCCTGAATGAGGCCATCAATTTTGTAAATGATTTTGCCCCCGAGCACCTGGAGGTAATGACCCGAAAACCAGAAAGGGTTCTTAAGCGGATAAAGAATGCTGGCTCCGTTTTTCTAGGCGATTTCTCACC